>JBGTIL010000112.1:0-3541 GCA_041745695.1 Chitinophagaceae bacterium
TCTGCTCTATATTTATACACCGCAATCCAGCCGGGCAATCGGTACTGATCGCCCCGGTGACAGCGCATTAATTTATAACACATGCAAAGACGTTCGGCGCTTAAACGGCTGCTAGTAGTAGTTGGTGGTGTAATGGTCATCCCGGCCTGCCTGAATAATAAATCGGAGAAAGTTTCCGCTTACCCAAAGCTGGCCCTGACAACCGATGATGAAGCCACTATTGCAGCAGTCGCCGAAACGATTCTGCCGGCCGGCAAAAGCCCCGGTGCCATAGATACCGGTGCTCACCTGTTTGCACTCAGGATGATCAACGACTGCAGTGAGACCGAAGTACAAAAAAGTTTTCTCCAGGGTCTGAAAGAGTTTAACGCTGCCTGCGAAAAAGAACACGGTCAGGCCTTCGTTCGCTGCACGCTGCCAAAACAACAGCAGATCGTTGCATTGCTCGAAAAAGCAGACCCAAAAACAAACACCGGTATTTTTTATAAAACACTTAAACAATACAGCATCCGCGGCTACCTGAATTCCAAACCTGTGTTGGGTACAATACTGGAATATAAATTAGTACCCGGAAAATATAACGGCAGTGCACCTATACTAAACATCATTCATCCAGCTTAACACATCATGGGCGACTCTATCAAAGACAGAACTTACGAAGCCATCGTGATTGGCTCAGGCATCAGTGGCGGCTGGACGGCCAAAGAATTAACCGGCCGTGGATTGCGAACCCTGGTACTTGAAAGAGGGCGCGATGTGCGCCACCTGAAAGATTACCCTACCACCAATACCCTTCCCTGGGAATTGCCGCACGGCGGACAAATGCCCCTGGACATAGCTAAGGCAAACCCTGTTGTCAGCAAATGCTATGCTTACGGAGAAGCAACAGACCACTTCTTCGTAAAAGACAAAGAGCACCCCTACGTTCAGGAAAAACCATTCGACTGGATCCGGGGTTACCAGGTTGGTGGAAAGTCCTTACTGTGGGCGCGACAAACACAACGCTGGAGCGAGTATGATTTTGATGGTCCTGCACGTGACGGGTTTGCGGTTGATTGGCCCATCAGGTATAAAGATCTTGCGCCCTGGTACAGCCATGCCGAAAAGTTTGCGGGTATAGCAGGCGACAAGGACGGCCTGGCTGCACTCCCGGACGGCGAATTCCTGCCTGGTTTTCCGTTGAATGTGGTCGAAAAATATTTCAAGGAATCAGTAAAAAAGAATTTTAAAAACCGCCATGTCATCAGCGGTCGGTGTGCGCACCTGTCTGAACCAGCTCCCATTCACCTGGAACAGGGCCGGGCGCAATGCCAAAACAGAACCTTATGCGAAAGAGGTTGCCCATTTGGTGGCTACTTCAGCTCCAACGCGAGTACCATTCCCTGGGCAGCTAAAACTGGTAAACTAACACTACGTCCACAGTCGGTGGTGCACTCTATCATTTACGATGAAGCCAAAGGCAAAGCCACGGGTGTTCGGGTGATCGATACTTTATCCAAAGAAGAAATCGAATACTATGCGCCGGTGATCTTTGTAAACGCAGCTGCATTAAATACCAACCTGATCCTTCTCAATTCTACATCTAATCGTTTTCCAAGTGGGTTGGGCAATGACAGTGGCTTGCTGGGTAAGTTCGTAGCCTTTCATATCTATCGCGGTCGCGTATCAGCAGAATATGATGGCTTTAAAGACCTTACCACCGACGGGCGCCGGCCTACCTCCGGCTATATCCCGCGATTCCGCAATGTGGAGAAACAGGAAACCGATTTCTTACGTGGTTATGCCGCAGGTTTTGGTGCGTACAGAAGCCGGGTGCAGAACACAGACGGCTTCGGTATGGAGCTGAAACAAAATATCTTAAACCCAGCGCTTGGTCCATGGAAAGTAGGATCGCACATCATGGGAGAAACAATTCCAAAAGAAACCAATTTTGTATCGCTGGATTCTAAAAAAGACGAATGGGGAATGCCGCTGCTGCGTATATCGATGGATTACGACGGCAACGACGAAAAGATGATTGCGGACTATTTTGAACAGATGACCGAGATGTTTACGAAAGCAGGCTTTACCAATATCGAGACCCACGACAGCAAGCAGGCGCCTGGCCTGGATATCCACGAAATGGGCGGCGTCCGCATGGGGCGCGATCCCAAAACGTCTTTGCTCAACGGCTGGAATCAATTACACTTGTGTAAAAATGTATATGTAACAGATGGTGCCTGTATGACGTCCACCTCTACCCAAAATCCTTCCCTCACTTATATGGCTTTCTCTGCAAGGTCAGCTAACCATGCCGTAGATGAATTGAAAAAAGGGAATCTGTAGCGAAAGAAGGCATGTACAAAGCACTGAACAAAAATTGCACACAGTAAGACTCCTGTAAGGTTTTAGCCTGCTTGCAAAACAGCATTTAAAAGGTGGTCTGATGCCGTTCTGAATTTATATTGCGTTCGCGCTGTTCTTTTGCAGCATTTCATCAATTGCTGCCACCTCATAAGCAGGGCAGGCGCCGGCGTGTGAGGCAATAAGTGCACCCAGACCTGAAGCGTAGTTAAGGGCGCGCTCACCGCTCCAGCCGTAACCCAGTCCATGCAACAAAGCCGCCAGGAAGGCATCGCCACTACCTACGGTATCTGCAACAGTTACTCTGAAGCCCTGGTGCTCAAACAAATTTCCTTCCAGCAGCAGCAAAGCACCATCGCCCCCTTTGGTTACTACTATGGTAGGAATATGAAGCTTGTCCTGCAGGATTTTTAATCCATCGGCAGCGTCATCACCTCCGCCATACCATCCGGCAATGAGGGTTAACTCTGCTTCGTTTAATTTGAGTATGCTCACACCTTGCATCAGGCGGATGATCACCTCCCGGCTATAATGCGGAGAGCGGAGGTTCACATCAAATACTTTTGTGGTAGCGCCTGCCAGCAGCTGTAGCAGCGTGTCTCGACTTCTATCATTCCGGGAAGCGAGGCTTCCATACACAAAATAGGCTGCCTCCGCAACGAGGGGTTTTTGTGCGTCTGTTGCTTCAATAAAGTCCCAGGCTGCCGGCGCTACAATGTCGTAAACCACTTCGTTATTAGCTCCGGGAAAAGCGTGCACGATACCTGTTGGATGCGTACTGTCTGTTTGAATATGCTCCGTAGGAAGATCGTGCGTATTGAGCAGTTGAAGCAACCGTGCACCATAATCATCTTTTCCGATTTTTGAGATGAGGCTGGGTGTATTGCCGAGCTTTTTCAGGTGATAGGCTACATTCAGCGGAGCCCCGCCAGCCATGGCTCCTGATGGCAACAGGTCCCACAGTATCTCACCAAAACAAACAATTTTTTTCATGCGGAGCGGACTTTCCATTTTAAAATGATTGAGTTAGGTGAAGCCGTTTTTGTACACAAATGTTCATGGTTGCTGTGAGCCATGCCTGATCGAACGCTGCTTTTATTTTATGAGATAGGGACGGATAACCCGCTGCCAGATCACGTAACCATTTGGTTTCATATGCAGCCGGTCTGCAAGAAAGATGTCTTCCATCGCGTTGCCC
>JBGTIL010000113.1:0-4737 GCA_041745695.1 Chitinophagaceae bacterium
TTTCTGTCAGCGGGACGGTTCTTGCTGTTTGCCAGAAAGAACTGTCCTTTTCATATGCCTCCTGGGCGGTGGCACTTAATTCATCGCCAAAATGACGACGTGCAAATTGCTTGTTCAATTCAAACTGGCTGTAGATCACTGAAGTTTGACCTGATACCTTTCTCTTACCGCCTTTTGCGTTGTAGGTGAAGTGCTGCCTGGTGATCATCCACGCCTTCTGTTGCACGGCGCTGTAGTCTTGTACCAGTTCAAAGAAGTCGTACTCCGGAAGGTGGTATTTGGGGAACACGAAACGCGTGTGTAAGATGGTCCATCCGCTATCGCTGATAGTTATTTCTCCTTCCACCGTTGCGTTGCTGGTGTTGCGGGGCCTAACGGAAATTGTATAGGTTTTATTTTTGCCAATAGTTTCAATTTTCATAGTCTTAAACCGGTAGGCGATCAGTCCGCTGTAACTTACTGGCGACAACAGCGGTATAACAGATAAAGACGGAACCTGAATAAGATTGTTGTAAAAATTAAACGACCCCTCGGTAGCAGACAAGAAAAACAAACCATCCGCGCGTCCGTTTTGTTTGACGCCCCTCCTCTCCTCTTTGATTTGATTGTTCGCAGCCTGATCTACCCTTGCAGAAATTTCCACCATCGCCATTTTCGAAAGCGCATTAGCATCTTTTGTCGCCTTCGTGGTGTCAGACTTTTTAGTTTTGCTTTTAATGCGGGTTGAAGAATCTACCTGCACAGCCTTGACGTAAAAATCGTATGAATAGGCACCGGGCGCCAATAATACCGCTTCCTTGGTGCGTATAACTGCACGGATGATTTCTTCTGCCCGGTCCTTACCCTTCCCGGTTACTACCACTTCGGAAAGAGAATTCATATCTTCTTCCAGAATGATATTATGTTCAAAGGGTTTATTGACAACAATAGAAACAGACTGCGACCGGTAGCCAACCATGCTGTAAATAATGTCGTAATGCCCTTCATCGAGAAGTAGTTCGTAGTGCCCATCAGGCTTGGATACGGCGCCTATGCGACTGTTCTTTATTTGTACACTAACGTAGGCTATTGGTTCAAGTTTGCTGGTTGTAATCTTCCCGGATAATTTAAATGTTTGGGCAGAAAGCTCGCAGCATAAGCACACCAGAACGAAAAGTAGACTTCGTTGCATAGGCTGACAATTTTAGAAACGAACAGTTAAGTAAGGTTTGTAGGGAAGGCTTTGGTGTGATTTGTCTTTCGGATAAGTCTCAACTAAGTTAACGCCTCCATGTTCTGTAGAAACACGGTTTATGCTTTTTAGCAATACTTAAACAATATATGGGAGCTAGGGGCTGGTGGCAAAAAGAGAGTATGACAATGTCCTGAAACCTGAACATAGCCACGGTTTTGAAAGTGCATAGTTTTTACTTTTTTATAAGCTGACACTGCTTGAAAGTGTACTGAAACGGACCTAACTTTGCGGCTCTTAAATACACTGAATGAGTCTTTTTACTGCCCAACAACGTGAGTTCCAGCCCCGGCATATTGGTCCCAATGAAAACGAAACCGCCCAGATGTTACAGGCTGTTGGCGCTGCCAGCCTTGAAGAACTGGTAGCACGAACAGTGCCTCCCGGTATTAGAATGGAAGGCGAATTAGATATTCCACCGGCGATGAGCGAGTCGGACTATTTGCAGCATATTAAAGAAGTTTCGCTGAAGAATAAAGTATTCCGGTCGTTTATAGGACAGGGTTATTACGATACCATTACTCCCTCGGTGATCCTGCGCAACGTTTTCGAAAATCCAGGTTGGTACACGCAGTACACGCCATACCAGGCGGAAATTTCGCAGGGAAGGTTGGAAAGTTTACTGAATTTTCAAACCATGGTGAGCGACCTCACCGGTCTTCCCCTGGCCAATGCTTCATTGTTAGATGAGGCTACTGCTGCCGCCGAGTCGATGACCATGTTCTTTTCTACGCTCAACCGCGATATCCATAATGCCAGCCGCCCCCGATTTTTTGTGGATGTCCACACTTTTCCACAAACCATCGATGTAATTTTTACACGTGCGCTGCCATTAGGGATCGACGTTGTGGTGGGTGATTACAAAACACATAAAATTGATGACAGCTATTTTGGTGCGCTTGTACAATATCCCAACAGCCTGGGCTCGATTGAAGACTACCGCAACCTGATAACTTCAGTACACAGTGCAGGAGCTTTTGTGGCGATGGCAACAGACCTGCTGGCGCTTACCCTGCTTACATCACCCGGCGAACTGGGCGCCGATGTTGCCTTTGGCTCAGCCCAGCGGTTCGGGGTGCCCCTCGGCTATGGTGGACCGCATGCCGCCTTCCTATCAGCCCGCGAAGATTTCAAACGTAGCATTCCCGGAAGAATCATTGGTGTTAGCGTAGATGCCCAGGGGAACCGTGCGTTGCGCATGGCTCTTCAAACCCGCGAGCAGCATATTAAACGCGAAAAGGCAACCTCCAACATATGTACCGCGCAAGCACTGCTCGCCAATATGGCCGCCCTCTACGCTGTGTACCACGGACCCGACGGATTGAAGAATATCGCCAAGCGCGTGGCACTCCTAGCCCAAACGCTAGCAGAAGCCCTCGAACGAAACGGGCTTGAGGTGCTCACAAAATTTTTCTTCGACACCATCGTAGTACGCACCGGCAACGTGTTGCTGTGCAAACAGGAAGCAGAAAAACGCGAGTTGAACCTTCGATACATCGATGCCAATCATGTTGGAATCTCGCTGGACGAAACAACCAGCACAGCAGATATAGCTGAACTGCTCTCGGTGTTTCAGTCTTCTTCCGATGCACCCGTTCTAAGTCACAGCGATGCTTTGAATCATATTCCAACGGCACTGACAAGAACATCTGAGTTTCTTGCCCATCCCATATTCAACAGCCATCACAGCGAAACAGGCATGATGCGGTATATACGGATGCTCGAGAATAAAGATTTTTCGCTTCTGCAAGGAATGATACCCTTGGGAAGCTGTACGATGAAGCTTAACGCGGCCAGTGAAATGATACCCCTCAGCTGGTCTCACTGGAGCAAAATGCATCCGTTTGCTCCCGCTGACCAGGCAGCCGGGTATACTTTTATCTTAGATGAGCTCAGCAAATACCTGTGTAAGATCACAGCATTCGACGCCTGCAGCTTGCAGCCCAATAGTGGTGCTCAGGGCGAATATGCCGGCTTACTTACGATCAAGGCTTTTCATGAAGCCGCTGGTGAGTCAAACCGTAACGTGATGCTCATTCCAATCTCAGCCCATGGCACCAACCCGGCTAGTGCAGTTATGGCCGGAATGAGGGTAGTAGTGGTAAAGGCACTCGAAAATGGATATGTTGATGTAGTTGACCTGCAGAGCAAGGCAGAACAACATTCTGCAAACCTTGCCGGCATTATGATCACTTATCCCTCAACCTATGGAGTTTATGAAGAAACGGTTAGGGATATAACAGCCCTGGTGCATACCCACGGTGGACAGGTTTATATGGATGGGGCTAATATGAATGCACAAGTAGGACTTACCGCACCCGGACTGATCGGGGCAGATGTTTGCCACCTCAACCTCCACAAAACTTTTGCCATACCACACGGCGGGGGCGGACCCGGTATGGGTCCTATTTGTGTAAAAGCGCACCTTGCTCCCCACCTTCCGGGGCATGTTATGAGCAATGATTCAGCTCTCGGTACCAGTGTTGGTTTAGCAGGACAGATAAATGCTGCGTCCCAAACCGGTGGTGGGCCGCAAAAGCGGGCAAATGCTGTGTCTGCGGCTCCTTACGGATCTGCTTCTATATTGCTCATTTCCTACGCTTACATCAGGATGTTGGGCTCCGACGGCGTTAAAAAAGCTACCGAATACGCGATCCTCAACGCCAATTATATGCTGTCGCGTTTGAAAGGTAAGTACGACATTCTCTATACCAATGACCACGGTGCCTGCGCACACGAATTCATCGTAGATCTCCGCCCTTTTAAAAAGAGCGCAGAAATTGAAGCGGAAGATGTTGCTAAACGATTGATTGATTATGGCTTCCATGCACCTACCATGTCTTTCCCCGTGCCCGGCACCATCATGATCGAACCTACCGAGAGTGAAGATAAAAAGGAACTGGACCGTTTTTGCGATGCAATGATCAGCATAAGAAAAGAGATCGCCCTGGTGGAAGAAAAAGGCTCGGATCCTGCCAACAATCCACTTAAGAATGCCCCTCACACGCAATTCGAGGTTTGCAGCGACAACTGGAACAAGCCCTACTCTCGCGAAACAGCGGCCTTCCCTGTTGCTTCTATCAGGTTGAATAAATTTTGGCCTACCGTTGCCAGGGTTAATAATACTTATGGCGACAGAAATCTGATCTGCGTATGCCTACCCACAGAAATGTACGTAGAAGAAGCCTGATGCCCTTTTAAATAAAAAAGAGAAGTCGGATCGGCTTCTCTTTTTTTGTACCGCACAGTGAAGGTTGTTATTGATCTCTGCGCGCGGTAGTTGAAGACGTATGCACATGTGTGTCATCTTTTTTTCTACCAAATAACCCAATCAATCCCAACAATCCCAACAAGCCCCAGGGGAAATCATTGTCTTCGCGCGTCTCTTGTGTAGTTGTTGAAGTAGTGGTATTGTCTGTTGTCTGAGCAACTACCGGATTACTAAAACCTACAAATGCGGTAACCGCAGCTGCCAACAAGAGTGACTTAAATTTTTTCATTTTTTC
>JBGTIL010000114.1:0-5218 GCA_041745695.1 Chitinophagaceae bacterium
CAAGGGCGACCAGGTTAACGAAGTGCTCATGGGATGTGTTATCCAATCAAACCTGGGCCAGGCACCGGCCAGGCAAGCAGCACGTTACGCAGGTCTGCCCGACAACGTGGTTTGTACAACGATCAATAAGGTTTGCGCCAGCGGCCTGAAAGCTATTGCCCAGGGAGCTCAAAGTATCTTACTTGGAGACGCGGATGTGGTGGTAGCAGGCGGAATGGAAAACATGAGTTCTGTGCCATTCTATCTTGAAAATATGCGCTGGGGTAATAAGTATGGAAATTCGAATGTCATTGACGGACTCTCCCGCGATGGCTTAACAGATTGCTATAGCGAAACAGCTATGGGTAATGCAGCTGATTTCTGTGCAGCGGAACACACCATCAGCCGTGAAGAGCAGGATGCATTTGCTACCGAGAGTTACAAAAGAAGCCAGGCAGCCTGGCAGGGAGGAAAGTTTGATGACGAGGTGGTGCCTGTAGAAATCGTTTCCCCCAAAGGGGACACAACGATAGTATCGAAAGATGAAGAACCCTGGAATGTGAAGTTTGACAAGATAGCCACACTGAAGCCCGCATTTGGAAAAACCGGCACGGTGACCGCAGCCAATGCAAGTACCATGAATGACGGTGCGGCTGCAGTAGTATTGATGAGTAGGGAAAAAGCCGAAGCCCTGGGTATCAAGCCCCTCGCGGTGCTCCGCGGTTATGCCGATGCGGAACAGGAGCCGACCTGGTTCACAACAACCCCCAGTATTGCCGTGCCTGTAGCCGTACAACGTGCAGGACTTCAGATGAAAGACATCGACTATGTAGAATTAAATGAGGCTTTTAGTGTTGTGGGAATCGTCAACGCGAAGAAGATGAACCTCGATCCGGCCAAAGTAAATGTGAATGGAGGAGCTGTGTCTATGGGTCATCCGCTGGGATGCAGTGGTGCCCGCATCCTTGTCACTTTACTCAACGTGCTGAAACAAAACAACGGACGCTATGGTGCGGCAGGTATATGCAATGGGGGCGGGGGAGCCTCCGCTATGGTTATCGAGAAGCTCTGATTAATAACACGTGCAATGATTCATACAATGTCAAAGCTCAATCGTCCTTGTGCTTAGTTATCCTTGTATTTAACCCTGAAAAACAACAGCAGCAGATTTACCATAACAGAAAAGCAATTGGTAATGATGATTGGCCAGTCGTCTTTCATAATGCCGTACACCACCCATAAAGACAACCCTGCCAACAGCACAATGATCATCAACAGGGAAACCTCTTCTGCCTTTTTCTCCTTGACGATTTTAACTAACTGGGGTACCATGGAACAGGCTGTAAGTATACCTGCGCCTGTGCCAACATATTGAATCGCGTCCATACTAATAAGTGTAAAAAGATCAAGCCACCATCTACCTTATGGTGGTGGCATGCATATAAACGACCAAGTGTGATTTTGTTCACTGCCGCAGGCATCGTTTTCATTTTAGGTTTTATGCATGCACTCCTATAATTTTGCCCGCTCAAAGATTCTGCATGAGACAAATTCCTATCCGAGAAGCTATTCGCGAGGCCATGAACGAGGAAATGCGTCGGGACGACCGCGTATTTTTAATGGGCGAGGAAGTAGCAGAATATAATGGAGCTTATAAGGTGAGCCAGGGTATGCTGGCGGAGTTCGGGCCGCGCCGGATCATCGACACGCCCATCGCCGAACTTGGCTTCACCGCCGTAGCCGTTGGTGCGGCCCAGAATGGCCTGCGTCCTATTGTTGAGTACATGACATGGAACTTTGCTGTACTGGCTTTGGATCAGATCTTAAACACTGCCTCCAAAATGCTGGCGATGAGTGGAGGACAAATAAGTTGTCCGATCGTTTTTCGCGGACCGAACGGTTCTGCCGGACAGCTTGGAGCGCAACACTCCACAGCGTTTGAAGCACTGTATGCAAACATACCCGGACTAAAAGTAGTATCGGTGAGTAACGGCTATGATGCAAAAGGGTTGCTGAAACAAGCCATTCGGTACGAAGAAGACCCGGTTATCTTCATGGAAAGTGAGGTGATGTACGGTGAAAAAGGCGACATCCCGGATGAGGAATATTATATACCGCTGGGTGTAGCAGATATAAAGAGAGCAGGTACCGACGTTACCATCGTGTCTTTTAATAAAATGATGAAAGTAGCGCTTGGCGCTGCGGCCGAGCTGGAAAAGGAAGGTATCAGTGCAGAGGTTATTGATCTGCGTACCATCCGCCCACTCGACTGGATGACGATCTTGCAGAGCGTGAAGAAAACAAATCGCCTGGTGATTGTTGAAGAGCAATGGCCCTTTGCTTCGGTGTCTTCCGAAATAGCCTACGTGATACAAAAAGAAGGATTCGACTACCTTGATGCGCCCATTCGCAGGATCACCGCCGCCGATGCACCTCTGCATTACGCGCCAAATTTGGTAGCCGCTGCACTTCCCGACGTGGCACGTACAGTGAAGTTGGTGAAAGAGGTAATGTATGTAAAAAAATAATCATTCTATTGCCCCGCCGACATTCGCTGGTACGAAATAAACAAAATTGCTGCTGCTTTCGGGCAGCATTTTTTTTGCCGCGAAATTGTTTAAAAAATAAAGTTTCACAATTATTTTGTTATTCCAATTTTCTGCGCATCTTTGTAACGGTTTTTCATAGGATATTGGATTTTACACGAGGCTGGATTTCTATCCGGCCTTTTTTTTGCCCTCCCCTTAAAGGGCAAAAATTGGTTCTCACTCGGGATGCTAACGAAAGGTCGCATCCCAACGTTTAATACTTTCTCAAAGCAATAGATTGAGCAAACGTTATTTGTGCCTGGCACGATAAGGGGTCAGGTAAAATGAGTGTAGCTATGTAAGCTATAAAATTAAAGGAGCTAGAGTGGTAGTCGCTTGTTTCTTACCGTTCTTTACTACCTGCGCAGATAAATTTCTCCTTACAACAGTCGTTCTTAAAATGCAGGTTCAACTGCAACCTTTACTTTCATTGCAATCCATACTCGGTAGTACCATAAACTCTGTTTCGGCAGACGGCAGCTGACAGTAAAACTGAATTCACTTTGCACAGGAAGGTTGTTGGCAGTAATGATTCCACCGCACTGCATTTTCAATTGGCTAGCCAATAGGCCTATTTCGTTTACTTTGCACACACAATCATACCAATGACGACAATTTTAATTATAGATGATGAAAAAGCGATCCGCAAAACACTTACAGAAATATTGTCATTCGAAGGATACCAGATAGACGAAGCCCCCGACGGTGAAGAAGGACTCAAATGTTTCAAGGAAAAACAATACGATGTGGTACTCTGCGACATCAAAATGCCCAAGCTTGATGGGATCGAATTTTTACAGCGTGCAACTGAACACAATCCGGATGTACCGGTAATCATGATCTCCGGGCACGGCACCATAGAAACTGCAGTAGAGGCGGTAAAGAAAGGCGCTTACGATTTTATTCAAAAACCTCCTGACCTAAACCGCCTTTTGATTACGATCCGCAATGCCAAAGAAAGAAACAGTCTCGTGTCTGAAACAAAAAATCTAAGGAGAAGAGTAACCCGTGTACAGGAGATGATAGGCGAATCTGCACACGTAAAAAAAATAAAAGAGACCATTGAAAAAGTAGCCCCGACAGAAGCCAGGATCATGATCACCGGCGAAAACGGGGTAGGAAAGGAGCTTGTGGCACGTTGGGTACATGAGAAAAGCAATCGTGCCGACGGTCCGCTTGTGGAGGTCAATTGTGCGGCGATCCCGAGTGAATTAATTGAAAGCGAGTTGTTCGGTCACGAAAAAGGATCGTTCACTTCTGCCATAAAACAGCGCATCGGAAAATTTGAACAGGCCAATGGCGGTACACTTTTTCTTGATGAAATCGGAGACATGAGCCTAAATGCGCAGGCCAAAGTATTGAGGGCTTTACAGGAAGGAAAAATTTCGAGGGTAGGGGCAGACAAAGACATCAGCGTTGATGTACGGGTGATTGCAGCAACCAATAAAGACCTGATGAAGGAGGTGGAGGAGAAGAAGTTTCGTCTCGATCTTTATCACAGGCTGGGTGTCATCCTGATTCACGTTCCTTCCTTAAATGAACGAAAAGAAGATGTGCCTTTACTCGTAGAGCGGTTTCTGCAAGACATCTGTACCGACTACGGTATTAATCGAAAGCTAATTTCCGATGAGGCGCTCAAGCACCTGCAACAGTACAACTGGACTGGCAACATCAGGGAACTGCGCAACGTAGTGGAAAGGCTGGTCATTCTTTCCGGCAAAAGCATTACCAAAGAAGACATAACTACTTACGTGCTGCCAAAGTAGGTTCATCTGCCAGGAATTTATAAATAGATGCATTCGTCTTTAGCAACTCGAGGTTGACAAAATTTCTTTGTGCTGCATGTATAGCCGTGCCTGAGGCAACGATCCTTTTAGCAGGAAAGGCTTTACACAAGTCCTCAAAATAGTCGTCAATATCGATGCGGGTGTAATTGGTTACCATGTGCAGGTAAACTGTAGTCACCGAAGCTCTTTCAATGACAGGACCCAGGTGCTGCCATTTTACACTGCTTCCAAAATAGAGTGTACGCCAGCCATGTTTTTTCAGCATGTAGCATATGAATAGTAATGGAAGTTCGTGGTGCTCCCCATCAGGAGTAAATAACACGACGTCTCCCTTCCTGTAGGCATCAGCAGCCAGGCTTTCGGTAGCCGCAATGATCCTGTGCTGAATGAGATAGGTAGAGAAGTGCTCCTGTGCCGGAATGATGTTGTTAGTGATCCACAAGAGGCCTATCCGTTGCAAAAATGGGAAGGCAACTTTAATGATGCAAGCTTCCAGTCCTTCCGTACTAATAACGTCGTCGATCACACGATTAAACCGCTTGTCGTCGAAATCCATGGCAGCGTTAACCAGCTGGATGATGCGTACCGCATGGTTGGGCAGCGACAGATCGTGGTTATTAACGATCGCTTCAATACCGGCTTCACCCAGGCTTGCAATTTTCGAGATCTTCCAACCACTGTGGTAAAGGTGTGCTATTCGAAGCATTTTTTTCAGGTCGTTTTCATCATAAAAACGATGCGTGCTTTCTTTACGTTTCGGAGCAGCCAAATTGTAACGCTGTTCCCATATCCTGAGCGTGTGGGCCTTGATATCGCACATATTTTCAATATCCCTGATTGTGAACTTTTGCATATCTTGACGCG
>JBGTIL010000115.1:0-15300 GCA_041745695.1 Chitinophagaceae bacterium
CCTGTACTCATTTGTGCGCGAGGGCACAGCCCAATCACCCTCGCCAATGGGATTAAGCGGACTGGGATACAATGGCCACGTTTTTTGGGATTCTGAATTGTGGATGTTCCCTGCCTATCTTATTATGCGCCCGGAACTGGCAAAAAGTATGATCGAGTACCGGTACCAGCGTCTCGATGCGGCGCGAAAAAATGCGTTCACCAATGGTTTCAAAGGGGCGATGTTTCCCTGGGAGAGCGCTGAAAGTGGTGTGGAAGAAACACCCGTGTGGGCCCTGAGCGGACCCTTCGAACACCACATCACCGCAGACGTGGCCATCGCTGCCTGGAACTATTATGCAGTAACCCAGGATAAGGACTGGCTGCGCGAGAAAGGCTGGCCAATTTTATCAGGTACAGCCGACTTTTGGGCAAGCCGTGTTGAAAGAAACGGCCCCGGAAAATACGAGATCAAGAACGTAGTGGCAGCCGACGAATGGGCGGAGAATGTAGACAACAACGCTTTCACTAATGCAGCAGCAAAAGCTAACCTGCAACATGCTCATGATGCTGCTGTTGTACTTGGCATCAAACCTCCGCCCGACTGGCTCAATGTGGCTAAAAATATTCCTATACTGAAAATGGAGAACGGCGTAACCCGCGAACACGCCACCTACAAGGGGGAGGGTATCAAACAGGCAGACGTAAACCTGTTGTCTTACCCCCTGAAAGAAGTAAGTGATCCGGTGCAAATAAAGAAAGACCTGGAGTATTACGAAACACGGGTACCTGATGAGGGTACACCAGCCATGACCCAGGGTGTGTTTGCACTCTTGCACGCCCGCCTGGGCAATGCCGATAAAGCCTACCAATGGTTTAAGGAAGCCTATGTGCCCAACCTGAACCCGCCATTTCGCGTGATTGCGGAAACAAAAGGAGGAACCAATCCGTATTTTGCAACGGGAGCAGGAGGCATTTTGCAGGCAGTGCTTATGGGTTTCGGTGGGTTGGAGATCACGCCAACGGGTCTGACCCAGATTAAAACCGTCTTACCTAAAAACTGGAAAAGTCTTACCCTCACCGGCATCGGCACTGAAGGAAAAACATACACGATTAAGCAATAAATGTTTTGGTGAGGTTCAGTCGCTCACGAAGTGTTACTTGCCTTACCCAACAATTTGTGATGGAATCGATATGCTCTCCACCTGCGGTGCCGTAGAGGCTATGGAGTCCATCACAATCAAAATTTTAAAAATCTCTGGTTCCGTGTCGGGCAAGTTCTGCAACGGGCATGCTCACAAGACTAGATGGGTATTAGTCCAGAATTTTTGCTTACCTTTTGATGTAATTTCACCCACTGAAAAAGCTGTACGCCATATTATTCCTCTCCATCCTTGTGTTCAACTTTTACGGGTACAGATTGATAATTTCCAGCAGACAAACAGATAGCAGCCTTTTAATTGAGCAGCGGGCCGATAAAAACGAATACGCCGATGCAGAGCTGGTTTCCATCAAAACAAAACTCAACCTGCCCTATTATACTGGCGATGGTGAGTTTGAACGGGCCTATGGTTCTATTCGGGTTGCTGGAGTAGACTACGATTACGTGAAACGCCGGATCTTTAAAGACACGCTGGAATTGCTTTGCCTGCCAAACACGGTCAAAACCGACCTGCAAAAAAAGAGTAACGAGATTGCAAAAACTGCTGCTACCGGTGGGACCTCGTCCCCTTCCGGCAGCACTCAGGTGGTTAAGCTTACATTACCCGATTTTTTTCAAACGCTTACTATTGCTGTGCCAACAGGTGCGGTCTGTTTGAAAGAAAAGCACTTCTTATCCGATATCGTCTTTGCTGCTTCTGCATTCTCCCTGCGGCCAGACAGACCGCCGCAATCAATCTAAGATCGTTCTGAGTTCTACATCTATTGATTGATTTCTATAAACCCTAACATGACAAGACTCTGTGTACTGCTCCTCATTGGAGTGGGATTGTTTGCCTGCAAACCAAAAGATCATACAAAATATACCAGCGACCCAATGCTGTACAGCAGGACCGTAAAAAAGTTAAACGACGTTGTGCTGTACAATAACTTTTCACCGGTGGTAGCTTCGCGCAACTACGCTTATGCCAACATTGCTGCCTATGAATGTATGGCGGCTGGCGACAGCAGCTACCAGTCCTTATCAGGACAGATCAGGCACCTGCCAGCAATGCCCAAGCCTTTGCCTTCTCAAAAACATGACTTCCACCTGGCTTCTCTGCTGGCGTTTGTAAAAGTTGGAAACGCCGTTACATTCCCTGAGGGTGTACTGATGGATTATTATAACGGCCTCCTGGAGGGCGCCGATAGTGCAGGTATACCAGATGATGTGTTGGAAGCCACCGTAGCATTCAGCGACACCATCGTTGCGACAATACTCAAATGGAGCAAAGGCGACAGCTATGCGAAAACGCGCAGCGCTGAAAAATTTGCCGTCCGGCAGGAAGATGGCAGGTGGATACCTACGCCTCCCGCTTACAACCAGGCACTTGAGCCATTCTGGTACGATATCCGGCCACTGGTGCTTGATTCTGCTGCGCAGTTCATGCCCCCGCCAGCCCCGGTTTACAATATGAACGACACGTCGTCGCAATACTGCCGCGAATTGATGGAGGTCAAACGGACGGTTGAAAATCTCACCGCCGACCAAAAACACATCGCTGATTTCTTCGATGACAACCCTTTTAACCTGCACGTGACCGGTCACGTGATGTATGCAACAAAAAAGTTTTCACCACCCGGTCACTGGATGAACATTGTGGGGATTGCTGCTGGTAAATCAGGTGCAACCTTTGCCGAAACAGTTGCTGCTTATGCAGAAACCTCTATTGCACTTTTTGATGCGTTCATCGCCTCCTGGAAGTCAAAGTACATAAGCAATACGGTGCGGCCGGAAACCGTCATCAACAAATTGATCGACCCTGCCTGGCAACCTTATATTCAAACACCCCCTTTTCCTTCTTATGTAAGCGGTCACTCGGTAATATCTGCAGCCTCTGCTGAAGTGATGACAAGGCATTTTGGAGATAATTTCGCCTACACCGACAGTTCTGAACTGGAGTTTGGCATTCCCAATCGTTCGTTCAAGTCTTTCCGGCATGCAGCCGACGAGGCTTCTTGGTCAAGGCTTTATGGTGGTATCCATTTTCGTTCCGACCTGGAACAGGGAAGTATCATAGGCCGCAAACTGGGCGAACATATTATCAACAGGTTGCGGCTTCGAACGGTTGATGCAAAAGCACTGTCGGCTAACTAAATCAACCAACCCTCGCTTTTCATCAGCTAAAAACTACGCTTATGAATGGCAAGCTGATTAGCCGTGAAGTACGGTGGGCAAGAAATATGGCCCTGTTGAACATGTCGCTGATGGATGCCTCGATCGTGTGCTGGGAAACAAAATACTTTTATTTCAATCCACGTCCAACACAACTGAATCCGTTAATCAAAACCCTCACCGGCATCCCCAACTTTCCGGCCTATATATCAGGGCATTCAACTTTCAGCGGAGCGGCTGCAACCGTGCTCGCACACATTATTCCTGAAAGGGCTTCGGCCTACAAGGCCTTGGCCGACGAAGCCTCCATGTCGAGATTGTATGGCGGCATTCACTTTCGTTCTGATTGCGAGGTTGGACTGGTGGTTGGAAAGAACGTAGGAAGCTACGCTGTGCAACGCGCAAAAACCGACGGTGCGGAATGATTTGTATGGGTCCAGGAGTTTTTTTATGCCGGGAAAGACTGGCTTGCAGAGAGAAACATTTTTTTGATTGATCAGCCGGCCGAATATACTTTGAGCCACACCGTTAGCCCGGTCAGCAAGTGTACGATCGCTGCAAAGTGCAATTGTGCTGGCAAAAGGTTGTACAACATTATTCTGGCATCCCTACGCGGCTTTCATTTTACCTTTAAGCCTAATAAACCCGGCAACGAAATATTTCAGACTATGAAAAAATTGGCGCTTTCTTCGGCACTCATTTGTTCAATGCTTCTTGGTGGAGCACAGGTTACTGCTACTCCCGATAAATTGTGGGGCCGGCTGTTTACGGAGGTACAACTGAAACGGGCTATGGGCGACAACAAAACTTTTGTTGATATGGTGCCGCAGGGCACACCCGATGTTATACTTCGAAAATTTGCCAACCTTAAAACGCGCGATTCCGCAAGCCTAAGGAATTTTGTGCTCGCTAATTTTTACCTGCCGCCAACGCCGGAAATTACTATAACTCCAGACTTGTCGCTCAACCAGCATCTCACCGACTTATGGAGCACACTTACACGCACAGGCGATAAAAAAGTAAAATACAGTTCGCTGCTGCCGCTGCCGGAATCTTACATCGTTCCTGGCGGCAGGTTCAGAGAGATCTACTATTGGGATAGTTATTTTACCATGCAGGGCCTGGCGGTAAGCAATCGCTACGACCTGATAGAAGACATGCTGGATAATTTTAAGTACCTGATAGATACCTATGGGCATATCCCTAATGGTAATCGCAACTACTATCTGAGCAGATCTCAGCCACCCTATTTTGCGCTGATGGTAGAATTGCTGCAACAGAAAAACGGTCCCCGCGTGTATCAGAAATATTTCTCCGCGATGGAAAAGGAATACAAGTGGTGGATGCAGGGAACTGCCCAGTTGAAAACGCTGCCTGCTTACCGCCGCGTTGTAAAGATGCCCGATGGTTCACTGCTCAATCGTTACTGGGACGACAGCAATACACCCAGGCAGGAGTCTTATGCAGAAGACGTGACTACTGCACAAACCTACAGCGGTAAGGATAAGCTTGCTTTTGTTAACTTGCGTGCAGGTGCGGAAAGCGGTTGGGACTTTAGCAGCAGGTGGTTCGGAGATACCCTGCACCTGAGCACCATTCAAACAACAAGCATCGTTCCCGTTGATCTGAACTCGTTGCTCTATGCGTATGAAATGATCTTAAGCAATGCCGCAGGTGCAGGAACAAGTTCCCCTGCAGTAAAAGCATATCGTGCCCGGGCGCAGAAGCGTAAGTCAGCCATCATCAAATACTGCTGGAACAAGGAACTTGCTTACTTCTTCGATTACGACAGGATACAAAAACACACAACGGATAAGTGGACAGCCGCCGGCATCATGCCACTTTTTTGCAGCCTGGCAGAAGGCGATCAGGCCGCCGGAGTTTTAAAAGCAATAACAGGCAGGCTATTAAAAGACGGTGGCGTAGTTACCACTATTTACAATACCGGTCAACAGTGGGACGCTCCCAATGGCTGGGCGCCTTTGCAATTTATTGCTGTGAAAGGATTAATGAACTACGGCTACAATGATGTTGCCAAAACAATAGCTGAACGTTGGATGGCGGTGAATGAAAAAATATTTGCCTCCCGGGGTCGAATGCTCGAGAAATATAACGTAGAAGATATAAGTCTGGAAAGCGGCGGTGGCGAATACCCGACGCAGGATGGATTCGGATGGACCAACGGAGTGTATTTAAAATTTTACGAACTCTTTGGTACGGCGCAGAAATGAGCCCTCAATGAAACTGTACGCACATAAAAAAAAGTCCTGGCAACAGGACTTTTTTTTATTACATGTTGATGTTACTTCGTTGCTGTACCTATAGTTCGCGAATCATGATGTTCCGGTACCATACATTATCGCCATGATCCTGCAGGGCTATCTTGCCTCTTCTGAAAGTTCCAAAGCCTGGCATGTCTTTAAATTTAGAACCGGCTATCATCGCACGCCATTCATCGTTCCACATGGTGGTTTTGATGACCTCGGTTCCGTTCAGGTGCATGGTCAGTGATCCGTTGTTTGCAATAATTTCCGCTGTATTCCATTCACCTGCGGGCTTCACTGTTTCTTTCGACACAGTGATCAGATCGTAGAGGTCGCCGGCACGATGTTTAATGATTTTCGCATCGGGATGACCTGCATTGTCGAGCACCTGCATTTCGGGACCCGTGTGCCAGGGATACTGGTATTTTTGTTCATCCTCATTGATGTAAAACATTACGCCGCTGTTGCCGTTGGGTGCCAGCTTCCAGTCTAGTTTCAGGTGAAAGTTTTCAAACACTTTGTCTGTGATGATATCACCGCCTTCGGCAGTTTGCCAATCTTTTTTGCTGGCTGCATCGAGGCGCAAAGTTCCATCTTCTACTTTCCAGGCTTTTCCAATGGTGGTTTTACCATAGGTATGCCAGCCGGCTGTTGTTTTGCCATCGAAAAGGGGTTGCCAGTCGCCGCGTTTGTTACGGTTATCGCTTGTTGTGCTGCTGTTCATGGATGTAGACTCAGTTGTAGTAGTGGTGCTTGCGGTATTGGTTCTCACATTGCTGCAGGCGCTCAGACCAAGAACAGAAGCCAGTATGATAAATTGGTTCATGTTGTTTATTTTAATGATAATATGTAGCGTACCATCGACTTGGCATCAGCCTCAGAAATATCCGGATGCGCCATCATGGGTACCGTGCCCCAGTTACCAGATCCACCGGCGATGATCTTTTTTGATAAAGAGTCGATCACTGCGTCGTTGTCGGGATACTTCGCTGCTACCGCTTCGTAAGCAGGCCCTGTAGATGGGTCAACAATTTTATGGCAGGTTAAGCAATCGCTCTTTCCTATCAGTGCGAGCCCTTTTTCAACCTCGGGATCTTCAGCTGCTGCTGCAGGAACTGCAGCCGGTTCGCTGGCGCCCGTAGAACTTTTGTTAGCGGAGTCGTTGCTGTTACAAGCCACAAAAGCGCCAACCAAACAAAAAATAATCAGTGTTTTTTTCATGAAAGAAAATTATAAAATGAAATAAGTAAATCAGTTCAGTCCCAATACCGCCCGGTTAAAGTTATCATCCCCGCCAGTTGATGCAAAGTCATCAAAGGCTTTGTCGGTAACCGGTATGATGTTTTGCTTTATAAAGGTAGCGCCTTCCCGGGCACCAACCTCGGGATGCTTCAGACAACATTCCCATTCCATCACCGCCCAACCCGAATAATCGTACTGGGTCAGCTTGCTGAATATGGCTTTAAAATTCACCTGTCCATCACCGGGAGACCGGTACCTGCCCGCCCTGTTCAGCCAGCTCTGGTAACCACCAAACGTACCCTGCTTACCGGTAGCATTAAACTCTGCATCTTTCACATGGAATGCTTTTATACGCTGGTGGTAGTGGTCGATGTAAGCCAGGTAGTCGAGCTGCTGCAGCACGAAATGGGAAGGGTCGTACAGCAGGCAGGCACGCGCATGATTAGATACTTTTTCCAGGAACATCTCGTAGGTGATACCATCGAAAAGATCTTCGCCAGGATGTATCTCGTAGCAAACGTCTACACCCTGCTCTTCAAATTCATTCAGTATTGGTAACCATCGCTTCGCCAGTTCTGTAAAACCGGCTTCTACCAGGCCCTGCGGACGCTGCGGCCAGGGATGGAAAGTATGCCAAAGAAGTGAACCACTGAACGTAGCACAGGCATTGAGTCCGAGGTTTTGCGAAGCTTTGGCCGCGTACTTCATTTGCTGTATCGCCCATTCCGTTCTGGCACCTGCGTTGCCACGCACTGCCTCCGGTGCAAACCCGTCGAATAAGGAATCGTAGGCAGGATGCACGGCAACCAGCTGACCCTGCAGGTGGGTAGATAGTTCTGTTATCTCCAGCCCACAACTGTTCACCAAACCTTTTATTTCGTCGGCATAGGTTTTACTTTCTGCAGCCTTTTGAAGATCGATGCACCGGGGGTCGGTTGTAGGTATTTGAACGCCCACAAAGCCCAAACTTTTGGCCCATTCGCAAATGGTTTGCAGGCTATTGAACGGGGCTGTGTCGCCAAGAAATTGTGCTAAAAAAATGCCCGGACCTTTTATTGTTTGCATGTAGCCGTTATAATTTTAAATCAGTGTTGTAATAATGTAACGCGCAGGTTCATGGCCTGCTATACAACAAATGCTGTCCACTTCTCATCAGAATTGTTGGAAGCAACAACAGTATCAATAAAAGCCATGCCACGGATGCCCTCGTCTACCTTGGGAAAATCCGACATTTCTTTGGTTGGTTCCGTGTTGCTCAGGCGTGCCTGGAGTGAGAGGGCAAAATTCCTGTAGATATTACCGAAAGCCTCGAGGTATCCTTCCGGGTGACCACCAGGAGTGCGACAGTTATGTGTTGCAAACGACGACAGGATCGTAGTATAGTTGCTGCCTGCACGAAGTAGTTGGGTAGGAGCTTCCAGCCATTTTACAATAAGTGTATTGGGCTCCATCTGTGCCCACTCTATGCCACCCTTTTCGCCATACACGCGGATCTTCAATGCGTTTTCTTCACCTGCTGCTACCTGTGAAGCAATCAGTACACCTACGGCCCCGTTATTAAAACGCAGCAGGACAGACCCATCGTCGTCGAGGGCACGACCTGTTACAATGATATTCAGGTCAGCGCAAAGTTTTTCTATTTTAAGTCCTGAGATATACTCCGCAAGGTGTGCCGCATGGGTACCGATGTCGCCCATACTACCGCTCTTACCCGATTTTTTAGGATCGGTTCTCCATGCAGCCTGGGCATTGCCCTCCCGCTCAGAAAGCTTACTCAACCAGCCCTGGGGGTACTCAACAATGATCTTGCGTATTTCTCCCAGCTCACCATTCTGCACCATGTGTCTTGCCTGTTTCACCATGGGATAACCTGAGTAGGTATGGGTAAGACAGAGCAACAGGCCGGTATCCTCTACTTTTCTTTTTAATTCTTTGGCCTCATCCAGGGTGAAGGTCATGGGCTTTTCGATCACCACGTTGAAGCCGGCGTCGAGCGCAGCCATTGCCGGAGCGAAATGCGCAAAATTCGGCGTCACGATGGTTACAAAATCTATCCTCTGGTCGGCGGGCAGAAGAGATTCCTTTTCGATCATTTCCTGGTAGGTGAGGTAGGTGCGGCTTTCGGGCAGGAACAAAGCCTTGCCAGATGCTACCGCGATCTCGGGATTAATGCTCAAGGCGCCGCAGCTTAATTCTATCAGTCCGTCCATATTAGCGGCTATCCGGTGAATAGCACCAATAAAGGCATCGTTTCCTCCGCCTACCATTCCCATTCTAAGTTTTCTGATCCTGGTATTTTGCTCCATAATGTGTATGTTAACTTTTTATAATTGATTAATGCAAAAACACCGGACGCCACTTTATAAAATTATCGTTCTGCCCGGCTTTCACTTGTTTGCGTCAGTTCAACAGATGTACCATGCATTGATCACCGTATGTCGATGAAAGCTGAGGTTTGTGTCGCAACGCTTTCGGATATACCCCGCAGGTAGATAGGATGTTTATGTTCTCTTTTTGCTGCGACAGGTGGTAATCATAATAATTGTAAGAAGGTTGTTGATGATGCTGGTATTTTATGGCAGAATAACGCAAATGATTCATCAGTACTTTCGGGCTATCTGACGATTTCAATCGTTTGAAGTAAATTTTTTTTTCTTCTCCTGTACTTTCTGAAAAGGTTGTTGCAGACCATGATTCAGCATTGTGATCTTGATCAGACACGCTGCTGGCCCGTCTTCGCGGCATCTGCCACGTTTGCGTAATGAGCGAGCTGACGTCTTCAGCAGGATGCCCTGCAACTGCTTTGGGACAGCGACCTGTTGCCGCTCTGTGTTGGGATTTGAGAGCCAATCTATTGCTGCCTGCACCACAGGCAACAATGACAGCGTCATTAAGTTTTGGTCTATCGCTAGTTTGAAAATCACCCATAAACAGTACCATGAAGGGTTACTAAAAGTAAAGCTATTTCCAATGCTTCTGTCAATTTCAAAATAATGAAATGAATTTTTTGGTGTGTTTAAAAATAGTACATTTAGAGCGAAGTTTGTGAGGCTCAAACGATGAAAAATGACCATCATTTTTGACCACTAACCATCACCGATCTATCGGTAAATCTTTCCTTCATTTATTTTATAACGATTCTGCGTATGAGATCTGCCATCCGAATTCAGCTTTCCCTTATGATGTTTTTAGAATTTTTCATCTGGGGCTCCTGGTTCGTTACAATGGGTACTTATTTAAGTAAAACACTGAACGCTTCTGACTCTCAAAATGGCTTGGCTTACGGCACTCAATCGCTCGGTGCCATCATCGCACCTTTCATTGTTGGTTTAATTGCTGACCGCTTCTTTTCGGCCCAGTGCATACTCGGTGTGCTGCACCTGGTGGGCGCAGGTCTTATGTATTTTCTTTCGAGGCAGGATAGCTTTGAAGGATTTTATCCGCTGATACTTTGTTATATGATTGTGTACATGCCTACGCTGGCACTGGTTAACTCCGTGTCCTTCCGGCAGCTGACCAATACCGAAAAACAGTTTGCTACACTTCGTGTATGGGGTACTGTTGGTTGGATTGCAGCAGGTCTGGTCATCGGCTGGCTTAACTGGGAACAGGAAAATGCACTCGCCAACACCTTCACCCTTGCCGCTGTTGCCTCGCTTAGCCTGGGCATTTTCTCTTTCTTCCTTCCCAACACGCCTCCTGCATCTGCCGGCAAGAAAGTGACTTTCGGCGACATCATAGGACTCGAGGCTTTGGGTCTGCTGAAGCAGAGAGACTTTCTCATCTTCTTTATTTCTTCCATGCTCATTTGCATACCACTGGCATTTTACTACCAGGAAGCCAACAAATTTCTAAATGAAATTAACCTCGACGACGCGGCAGCTAAAATGACCCTGGGACAGGTCTCAGAAACGCTCTTCTTAATCCTGATGCCCCTGTTCTTCCGCCGCTTCGGCATTAAAACGATGCTTCTCATCGGCATGATTGCCTGGGGTGTTCGCTACCTCGCTTTTGGATTCGGCGATGTGGCCGGAGCACGATTGTCACTTCTCTATCTCGGCATTATCCTTCATGGCATCTGCTATGATTTCTTCTTTGTAACTGGCCAGATCTACACAGATAAAAGAGCAGGTCCAAGAATAAAATCTGCTGCACAGGGGATGATCACGCTGGCAACCTATGGTGTAGGTATGCTGATAGGTTTTTACGTAGCAGGCCAGGTTTCGGAGCACTACAAGACCGCTGATGGCCACGACTGGCAAAAAATATGGATGGTGCCCGCAGCTATCGCAGGCTTCGTGGTGTTATTTTTCATCCTCTTCTTTAAAGACAAGAGCCAAATCAACGTGTCTGAAGAACAGGTTGACCAGGGTCTGAAAGCAAGCCCCGTTACCTAACCATAGCAAGCAACATGGGGCAACAAGCAACGCGCAGAAGGGTTATTCAACAATTTATACTCGGAGGAGCTGCAGCAATTGCAGCGCTGCTGGCATCCTTTATTTATAACCCCGGCCCGGAAGCGAAGTACACAAAAAAGGGAAACAGCAACCACCCTGTTTGCCGCTCGACTTACAGCGATCTGCCACCTGACCAACTATGCATGACCGTTAAAAACCCCGGCTCCGCTGCTATCGATTTCGTGGGTCCAGCAGCGTGGCATGTGCTTAAAAACCAAGGCGTTTTCGCTTCCATGTGCAATGGTTCGGAGATCAGTTTGACCGAAGGCATTAATGCCAGAAAATGCCATACTACCCTAATTAAAAACTACAAGGACGGCATTGAACTTGTAGCAAAAGCAGGGTATAGAAACCCGATCTGCTTTAGTGGCAACAGCAGCGGAATGGACGATGAAACCGGGCTGAAAAACTGTGTGGAACGACTGAAACAGCTCATGCCCCTCGCAGAAAGCAGGAATGTGGTGCTGCAGATGGAACTGTTCAATAGCAAAATAGATCACAAAGATTACATGTGCGACAATACCGCCTGGGGAATCGAGTTATGTAAGAGAATAGGTTCACCAAATTTCAAACTCCTGTACGATATTTACCACATGCAGACCAGTGAGGGCGACTTGAGCCGTGCAATCCATGGTCCCCACAGCTATCTGGGAGCGTATCACGCCGTTGCGGTACCGGGCGGGCATGAAATCCATTCTACACCGAAGCTTTATCATCCTGCTGTTCTGAAAGCCATTTTGGCTACTGATTTTAAAGGCTTTGTAGCATCGGAATTTGTACCCTTGGGGGTAAACACCAGCGCAAAGATCAGGGCGCTTAAAAAAGCAATCAACACTTTTGACGTTTAATAATTAAATTACCTAAATCTAAAAACACGACATGGCCGAGAATACGTATGATGCAATTGTGGTGGGGTCCGGTATCAGTGGGGGATGGGCAGCGAAAGAACTGACGGAAAAAGGCTTGAAAGTGCTGATGCTGGAAAGGGGGCGCGATATTGAACACGTTAAAGACTACGTCAATGCTAACAAGGAGACGTACGAGTTTCCTCACCGGGGCTTGCGCACGCAGCAGATGATTAATGATTATCCGGTGCTTAAGCGTGACTACCCACTCAATGAAACTAACATTGACTTTTGGGTGAAAGATAAAGAGTCGCCTTACACTGAAGTAAAGCGCTTCGACTGGTTCCGCGGGTACCATGTGGGCGGTCGCTCCTTAATGTGGGGAAGACAAAGTTACAGGCTTGCAGACCTCGATTTTGAAGCCAATGCCAAGCAGGGCATTGCCGTTGACTGGCCTATCCGGTACAAAGACCTTGACAGCTGGTACGGCTACGTGGAAAGCTTTGCAGGAATCAGCGGGTCCAAAGAAAATATTCCCCACCTGCCCAACGGTAATTTCTTACCGCCGATGGAACTGAATTGCGTTGAAAAAGACGTTGCTCAAAGACTAAAGGATCATTATAAAGGCACCCGCCACCTGATAATTGGACGGACCGCTAATCTGACTGCGCCATTGGAGGCAAGATCTGCCTGTCAGTATCGCAACAAATGCTGGTTGGGTTGCCCGTTTGGTGCCTATTTCAGCACGCAGTCGTCTACATTACCGGCGGCAAGGAAAACAGGTAACCTCACCCTCCGCCCTTTTTCAATAGTACAGGAGATCATCTACGATAAAAACACCAAAAAAGCGAAAGGCGTAAGAGTACTTGATTCGGAGACCAACAAGACCTACGATTTCTTTTCCAAGATCGTGTTCCTGAATGCTTCTGCAATGAATAGCACCTGGGTGCTGATGAACTCTGCAAAAGATGTTTACCCCGAAGGATTGGGCAGCAGCAGCGGTGAGCTGGGTCATAACCTCATGGACCATCATTTCCGTTGCGGTGCTTCTGGCAAAGCAGAAGGTTACGATGATAAATACTACTACGGCAAAAGAGCCAATGGCATTTATATTCCGCGGTACCGCAACCTCGGTAACGAGAAACGCGACTATATCCGTGGCTTTGGTTACCAGGGTGGCGCATCGAGAGATGGCTGGGGCAGAGACGTAGCTGAAATGAATATCGGCGGCGACTTTAAAGACGCGCTGGGTGAACCGGGCGACTGGAGCATGGGCATAACCGGCTTTGGCGAAATGCTTCCTTACCACGAAAACCGAATCTCGCTCGACAAGGACAAGAAAGATAAATGGGGCCTGCCCGTTCTGTCGGTTGATTGTGAAATCAAAGACAATGAAAAAAAGATGCGGGTAGATATGATGGAAGATGCTAAAGAAATGTTGGAGGCATCAGGACTTAAAAATGTAAGTACCTACGACAACCAGTATTTTCCGGGCATGGGAATTCATGAGATGGGTACTGCAAGAATGGGTCGCGATCCAAAAACCTCTGTGCTTAACGGCAACAACCAGGTTTGGGATGCAAAGAACGTTTTTGTTACCGACGGAGCGTGTATGACTTCCGCCGCCTGCCAAAACCCATCGCTTACCTACATGGCGCTCACGGCCAGAGCTTGCGACTTCGCTGTAAAAGAATTAAAAAAAGGAAACCTATAAAATTAAAATATGTCAGAAGAAACGAAAAATGCGGCAGACCTCAACAGGAGGGGTTTTATAAAGAATTCGGCGATCGTTGCCGCCGGTTTTATGATTCTTCCCCGTCACGTGCTGGGAGGAAAAGGTTATACAGCGCCCAGCGATAAACTCCTGATAGCTGGTGTGGGTGCAGGCGGTAAAGGACAAAGCGATATTGCTAACTTTTATAAGTCGGGCAAAGCCGAGATCGCCTTCCTCTGCGATGTGGATGACCGTCGTGCAGCTAACTCCATCAAAGCTTTTCCAAAAGCAAAGTATTACAAAGACTGGCGGCAAATGCTGGATAAAGAGTCGAAGAATTTCGACGCTGTGTCTGTATCTACCCCCGATCATAACCACGCCGTTACAACCCTGGCTGCCATGCAGCTCGGCAAACACGTATATGTTCAGAAACCACTGACCCACGACATTTACGAGGCACGGATTTTAACGGAGGCGGCTAAGCGCTATAAAGTCGTAACCCAGATGGGTAACCAGGGCGCTTCCGGAGACGGCGTGCGGCACCTCATGGACATGTACAATGCAAAAGCCATTGGTGATGTTCATACGGTGTATTGCTGGACAGACCGCCCGGTGTGGCCGCAAGGCATTCCCTGGTCTGCTAACAAAGCTCCCGTTCCAAAAGAACTTGACTGGGATCTGTGGCTGGGAACGGCTCCAAAAAAAGACTACGTAGAAAAGCTGGTCCCCTTTAACTGGCGCGGCTGGTGGGACTATGGCACAGGTGCACTTGGAGACATGGGTTGTCACATCATTGAACCTGCTTTCCGTGTTCTCAACCTGCAGTATGCTACTGATGTACAGGCGAGCGTAGGCAGTGTATATGTAGATGAATTTAAGCGTGGCTATTTCCCCGACAGTTGCCCTCCGTCCAGCCACGTTACGCTCACCTTCCCCCGCACTAACAAAACCAAAGGTCCTGTAGAATTACATTGGATGGATGGTGGCATTCAGCCTGATCGTCCCGACGAACTACAGGCCAACGAAGTATTTGGCGATGGCGGAAACGGTGCACTCTTTATAGGCACGAAAGGTAAAATGATGTGTGGAACTTATGGTGTTAATCCGAGGTTGCTGCCACTGAGCCGGAATGAGCAGGTGAAGTTCAAGCCGAAGATCACTCGGGTACCGGGTGGTTCGGAAGGCCACTATGCGCAGTGGGTAGAGAATTGCATCAAAGGACGCGATGCAAGCGACGTGAGTTCACCATTCGAAATCGCAGGGCCGCTGACCGAAGCTTTGTTAATGGCCAACCTGGCTATCAGGGCTGCAGACATTCGTAAACCACGCGCTACCGGCAACGGCTTTGATTTTCCTGGAAGGAACATTAAACTGCTGTGGGACAACGCCGCTATGAAGGTGACCAACTTCGATGACGTTAACCAGTACGTGAAACGCGAATACCCAAGCGGTTACAGTTTGAATTTGTAATTCTAGAAACTATT
>JBGTIL010000116.1:0-5962 GCA_041745695.1 Chitinophagaceae bacterium
CGTGGAGAGGTAGGGTGGGTGTTTATGAAAGTCTGCATCATTCCCATCGCCTTAATGGTATTGGTCTGATCGAGGGCAGCTTTTGGAGACTGCTTATAAAATGTAAATGCCCTCATGTAGTCCATCTCTTCCGTACGGGCACTGTTAGGGAATACTTCTATATAGGTCTTAAAAAGGTTTTCTGCGTTGATGTAGTCTTTTTGATTGTATGCGGTGTACGCATATTTGTAATAGATGTCTTCAAATTCGGGACGTCCTCTGTAGAACGGGATGATATCCTCATACAACTGCTGAGCAAGCGTAAACTTCTTCTTTGCATAGTATTGTTCAGCCATGCGCAGCTTGTATTCCTGGTCTTTGCTTTTTAAAACCTTGGTGATTCCATTGCAGCCAGAAAGTAGAACGATGTAAATAAGAAGGTGAAAAAATTTCATAACGGCTGGCGAAGTTAATTAGAATGAACAAATATTGAGAAATTAATAGAGCAACTCCTCACCACCGCGTTAAGAATTATGTAAATAACGAAGAAAGCCCCCCGGTTAGGGAGGGCTTCCTGTTTATCTGATAAGATTACTTTCCTCTTCTCAAGTTCGGATGGGGAGCAGGTACTGTAGTTTGTCCTTGCTCATCACCTGTGGCAGCACGCAGATCAACAGTGTTGCAATCGCCACCTTCCTGACCATAGTTGAAGAACATACGGTCAGCAGAGATGCCTTCTCTTTCAACAAGGTAGTTGATTACGGCATTTACACGATCCCAGCTTCTTTGCTGCTCTGATTTGCTTGAAGCGCAATAGCCTGTTACAACAATGCGGCAATCAGGATTGTTACGCAAGCGGGCTGCAACTGAAGCAAGCATGCTACGTGCATCAGCGCTCAATGCAACTGAAGTATTTCCAGAGAATGTTACGCTTGGTAAAGCACCCAATGAAGCGGCACAAGCACCAGCGGCAGAAGAATCAACTGCAGCAGCACATCCTTCTGGGCAAGGGCATTTACCTACACCATCAGCATCAACCGGCTGGCAGTTCGTTGGAGTGATCAATTCTTTGTCACGTGCATCAGGTACACCATCACCATCGGTATCGCGGCTTACACCATGAGAGTCAACGGGAACACCTGCAGGAGTTTGTTCCTGGTCGAACTGGTCTGTGATGCCATCTCCGTCTGTGTCAGGAAGAACTGGCTTCGGCAAACGCATAAGGCGTGGGTTGCGGATTTCGCTGTAAGCATAATCCAGTGGATTCATCCACCATAGTGGCTCTGTACCCTTAGCACCCAGGTTGAAATTTAAACCTAAAGTAAGGTGATTGTAAGTATCGTAGTCGCGGGTTAAAACCGGCTGTCCGTTAACCTGCTCAGCCCAGCGCTGACCATCAAGTAAATCGTCTTTTGCAATGCTGAAACGATCTTCAAGAGCAAGATTGATACGGTTGTTGATTTTGAACTGAACACCAGCACCGATGTGTGCAACCGGTCTGAAAGTGTTACCTCTCAGGGTTGGACGGCGGTTGCCGTGAGTCTCAGCTTCTGTTTCGTAAGTGTCGTCTAAAAGTTCTTTGAGATCATCTTTAGTAGCCTTTCTGTCTTTGTACACACCACCCTGGATGCCAGCAAAACCAGTTGCATAGTTTGGCCCAAATACGTTAGCAGCGTTATCCTGATCATTTACGGCATTTACTTTAGCCTTGTAGATCATTCCACCAAAGCCACCAAGTGCGTAAATATTGAAGCCAGTTTTGGCCTTATGAAAACGAATGTTATTTAAAGTAACGATACCCTCTAATGAAAGGTCGTGCATAGTTGTTCTGTAGTTGTAGAACACGGGATCAACACCTTCTCTGTAACGATCAGCATAAGCGATGTTGTTATGGTAGTTGAAAGAACGGTTGTAGTTCAAACCCTTACCAATGCCTTGCATGTAATTCAAACGAGCTGAAAACAAATAACCGAATGCCTTACGGATGTGCGCACCAACGCCGTGAGAAGGAACTGAAGTAACATCACCACTAATTGTAAATAAACCTCCCTTTACTCCTACTTCCCACTGGTTACGGGGCTTCGCAGGAAAATTGTAAGTGCCATTCATGAACTCTGTGTGTTGAGGCATGCTTCTGGACGGGATGATAGAGGAATCTGAAGCATCATATCCAGATCCTGTTGTTGTGGTTTGAGAAAACCCATACGACGCCATCAGGCAGAATACACCTGCGAGAAAAGAGTACTTTTTACTTGCCATAACTAATAATTAAAATTTAGAGATCAATTCCTAATGTTGCGCAAAAATATGATTTGACATACAATTATCAAACTTTTATAATTTTATTTAATAAACAAACCTTAAATTTTTGCTTGCGAACGATTCTACAATTCTTGTACCATATAACGCTCTTACGGGTTAGCGTTGTAACTTCCGGCCCATCACAGAATGCAATTACCCGTCAATCTTATAGAAGAAGAGCTCAAAATTTTTGAAGTAAAGTTCAAAGAAGCGGTTAGCAGTCATGTTTCCATGCTCGACCGCATCATGAGATACATCGTCAAGCGAAAAGGCAAGCAGTTGCGGCCCATGTTCGTCTTTCTTTCTGCCCGGCTCTGCGGGACCGTAAATGATTCCACTTACCGCGCTGCATCACTGGTTGAACTTTTACACACAGCCACCCTCGTTCATGATGATGTGGTTGACGACTCCCTGGAACGTAGAGGTTTTTTCTCAGTTTATGCTTTGTGGAAAAACAAAGTATCTGTACTGGTCGGCGATTACCTCCTGGCGAAAGGACTGTTGCTTTCTTTAGATAACAGCGACTTCCGGGTGCTACAATTGCTTTCCACGGCTGTTCGGCAAATGAGCGAGGGCGAACTGCTTCAGATGGAAAAGTCAAGGTCGCTTAACCTTGACGAGTCCGTTTATTTCGAGATCATCCGGAGTAAGACTGCCTCTCTCCTGTCGGCAGCCTGCGCAGCAGGAGCCTTCTCGGCAAGCGGAGATGAAATCCTGGCCCTGCGCATGCAGGAGTTTGGTGAAAAAGTAGGTATCGCCTTTCAGATCAAAGACGACCTGTTCGATTATGGCTTCGACAATGTAGGTAAGCCCACGGGTAATGACATCAAAGAAAAGAAATTAACCCTTCCCCTGATCTACACCTTGAACAACGTAGACAAGTCCACACGACGGAAACTGATATACATTATAAAGAACAAGAACACTGATAAAAAGGAAGTAGCTGTAGTGTTGAAAGCGGTGTCCGAGAGCGGCGGCATCAATTACACGATCGGTAAAATGGAGCAGTATAAAACTGAAGCACTGGGTATATTGGACACCTTCCCCGATTCCGAAATAAAAACCGGCTTCCAGCAGTTGGTCAACTATGTTACCGAACGAAAATATTGAGTACCTTATCTATTCATGATCAAAGCAAAACGCTGGCGGGTCAACAGCAGCCACACAGCCGCAACTGACCAACTGTTTTCATCTCTGAAGATCCATCCCGCTTTGTGCACCATCCTGGTACAACGGGGAATGGATTCCTACGATAAAGCCAGAAACTTCTTCAGACCTCGCCTGGACCAGCTACACAGCCCCTGGCTGATGAAGGATATGCACAAGGCCGTAGACAGGATTCTGAAAGCGTTTGCGAGCAATGAAAAGATCCTGGTATTTGGAGATTATGATGTAGATGGAACTACGGCAGTTGCCTGCATGTACCAGTTTCTAAAAAAAGCCCACGAGCAGACCGACTTTTACATTCCTCATCGCTACCGCGAAGGATATGGCGTTAGTAAAGCCGGCATCGACTTTGCAAAAACCCACGATTTTTCCCTGGTAGTATGCCTCGATTGCGGCATCAAATCAATTGACCTTATCCGTTATGCTGCGGACCTGGGAATTGATTTCATCATTTGCGACCACCACCTGCCAGCAGATGAACTGCCCCCTGCTGTGGCCATACTGAACCCCAAACAAAACGACTGTTTCTATCCTTTTAAGGAACTGTGCGGCTGCGGCGTTGGATTCAAACTAATTACAGCACTCGCGGAAAAAATGCACCTGCCTGACAATGCCGTTTTCGTTTACCTCGATCTGGTAGCAACCGCCATTGCAGCCGACATTGTTTCGATGACAGGCGAAAACCGGGTACTGGCATACTTCGGACTGAAAAAAGCAAACGAAGATCCCAATCACGGCATCAAAGCCTTAAGCACATTAACGGGGCTCGTAAAGGTTATGGGAATCTCTAACCTGGTATTCATGATTGCACCCCGCATCAACGCCGCAGGCCGAATGGATGATGCCCGGAAGGCAGTGATGCTGTTTGTTTCAGAAAGCTTGCCCGAAGCAATGACCTGGGCAGAACAGCTTCATCTTGATAACGACCATCGCAAAGAAGCTGATACCTCCATCACAGAGGAGGCGCTGGCACTGATAGCCGCCGACGATACGCTGATCAACCGCAACAGCACCGTGCTCTATCAGCCGCACTGGCATAAAGGCGTGGTTGGAATTGTTGCTTCAAGACTGATAGACCACTACTACCGGCCAACAATAGTACTAACACAATCCGGAGACTATGTTGCCGGGTCTGCCAGAAGCGTGAGTGGCTTCAATGTATATGAGGCCATCCACCAGTGTAAAGATTTATTACTGGGCTACGGTGGCCATTTTTATGCTGCCGGCATGACCCTCTCTACCGCAAACGTAGACGCCTTCTGCCAAAAGTTCGAAGAGATTGTAAGCGGCACTATTCACCCCGACCTCCTGATACCGGAAATTGTGGTAGACACAGAGATCGGGTTCAGGGACATACTCCCTCCTTTTTATTCCATTCTCACCCAGATGAAACCCTACGGCCCTGACAATCCGCAACCCGTGTTTGTAACAAAACATGTAAATGATACAGGTTTCAGTAAAGTAGTAAAAGAAAAACATATCCGCTTTGTGGTTCGGCACCAGGGCGTGACCCTTTCCGGCATTGGCTTCGATATGGCAGCAAAAATGCCCCTCCTGCTTTCTGGACACCCGGTAGATATCGTGTACAAAATCGAAGAAAACGATTGGAACGGACAAACATCGCTGCAGCTGCGGGTGATAGACTTAAGAGCCTCAGAAGCCTAGCGCTGCTGATGCACCATTCGGATGGGCCTTCCTGGTACCAGTCGTTGCGGAGAGTGCCGCTGTTCGGCTTATCTTTAGTTGGCATTCCATACTGAGGCACTAATAAAGAAACGCCTGCGTCCGTTACTATAACATCAGAGTGAATGCGACGGTTGATTTCTTTCAACGAATAGTATTTTTGATATATGAATGTATTTACCGTTATACTCGTAAGCACTGTGTCGGCAGCCCTGCTCGCATATGAAGGAACAGGTACGAAAGCCACCAGGCAACCCGGCGGTTTGTTGTACAACGGTATCCAGACTGGTGCTCAACAAACCGAAAAGTACCTTCCCTATCTCAAAAACAAACGCGTTGCCATTTTAGCAAACAAGACCACAATGATCGGTAAAAGGCACCTGGTAGATAGCCTGGTAGCAAGTGGAATTTCTGTTGTAAAAATATTCGGACCCGAGCATGGGTTTCGGGGCAATGCCAGTAACGGTGCAGAAGTTAATGATGAAACTGATCAGGAAACCGGCATCAGAATAATCTCACTTTATGGGGCGCGGCGTAAGCCTTCGGCTAAAGATCTTTCTGATGTTGATGTAATGATCTTCGACATACAGGATGTTGGTTGCAGATTTTACACCTACATCAATGTGTTGCGGGATGTAATGGAGTCTTGCGCTGAAAATAATAAAGAGCTAATGATCCTCGACCGCCCCAATCCAAACGGCTACCTGGTGGACGGTCCTGTGCTGGACATGCGGTTCAAATCAGGTATTGGGCAATTTCCAATACCCATTGCACATGGCACTACCATTGCCGAATTTGCCAGGATGATCAATGGTGAAGGCTGGATTCCCGG
>JBGTIL010000117.1:0-3409 GCA_041745695.1 Chitinophagaceae bacterium
CAAGGGCGAAGCCCGCAAAATGATTCAGAATGGTGGCGTTCGAATTAATGGCCACAAAGTAGACGACGTGCAGTTAATCGTAAACATCCAATCGCGCCTCCACGACCGGTACCTGCTGGTGCAGAAAGGAAAGAAAAATTACTACCTCGTACAAAGCGTTTCCTGATCGGGGATTTACTCACTATTAGCATGCAGCCCTTTCTTTATCACCGAACCTTCTGCAACTTCTACCAGGTATTTTCTTTCATGCAGTTCGTAGCCGTTGCCTTTCTCAAAAAAATGAACTTTCAGGTTTTCAATGGAGATCGGGTTGCCATCGGGAATGTCACCGATGTTGCAATGCCGGATGTCGTGCCCGTCTAAGATCATCACCAGCCCGCTGCCGATGGCTTCCATGCGGGAGCCTTCCGTGATCAGCATTCCGGTGTCCTCTCCCAGCCCAACCCCTATGCTCTGCGGGTTGCTTGCCACTGCCTGGGCAAGCCTGCCAAACCTTCCCCGCTTTTCAAAATGGGAATCGATGATCACATCGTCTATAAAACCAAGTCCGGTGGTGATCTTTACTTCACCTTTCAGGTGTGCACGGGTGGCGTTGCCTTCATAGATCATGGTGTTGCTCATAGCCATGGCGCCGGCAGACGTGCCCGCAACAACGAATGATTCGTTATGATACCGCTCAAGGAGAATACTTAAAAACTGTGTACCACCAAAAGTAGCCGCAAGGCGCATTTGGTTGCCGCCGCTGAACATAATGGCATCACACTGCTGAATACGGGTGATAAACTCAGGGTTAGCAGCATCAAGGCGGTTACGGATATGAAGTACACCCACATTAATACATCCTATCTTGCCAAAGGCGTGGAGGTAATTCACACCCACTTCATTGGGGATCATGGAGGCTGTTGTTACCACCTCTATGCGCGAGGTATTGCCGCCTGCTTCCTCTACCAGGCGACGCAGAATTCCAAGTTCGAAAAAATTAAGGTTGTTCCGTTGTATCTCCCCTTTTTCAAGGTCTGTTCCCTTGTCCTCAGCTCCACCAACAGCAATGAGTTTTCCTTTAGGATTTTGCATTTGCTCGAAAAGTTAAGGGACAAAACTAAAAGAATTTGCCGGGCCGGACCTTGTTGAATATGAGCAGGGCGGAAAGTTTAACAGCCGGAGCACTACCAATTGCCCCATAGTAGCTGCGCACCGGGCAACCGTAGCCTTCTTCGTTTAAAAAATAAAACTGGCTGTGTTTTTAGGGTAGTCGAGTTTGTAGCTTTTCCGCGACCCTTTCACAATCACATGCATGATGTTGATCTGCTGGGTATTTAGGTCCTGGAGCAAACTATTGCGCAGGTCGAGTTTTTTAAATGCAGTAACATCCCTGACCTCGAAGTAGCAAAAAACAGATTCTTTTTCTTTTTCGTAACCAACATAGTTCAGCTGCACGGGCTTGCCATCGGCAATCATCGAGAGATTTTTGGAAACGTATCCGGTGATGAGGGCATCGTGTTGTGCCTTTTGCTGAGAAGCGCCGAGGTCAACAGGCTTACCGTAATTTTTTTTGAGTATTTCTTCCAGGTCGTCAGCAAAGATCTTGCAGCTTACTTCAAGCGTGGCTTCCTGTGCATTATGGTTAATCTCCGTAACACTAACATAAAAGGGATGATTGAAACCAAGGAGGAACAGAAGAAGCCACTTGTAACTAAGCAAGACCATTAGCCTACATATTTTTTATTGTTACAAAAATGCGCCTTATTTTAAGGTCAGCATCACAAAAAAGGTTAAAAGGGCACCGTTGGAGGAATTGAATTATTTTAAGGAAGGCTGGCAGCACATCATCAGTTCCGATGCCCTCGATCACCAGCTGTTTATACTCGCACTGGCAGCACTGTACACGATAAAGAACTGGAAGCAGGCACTTGTGGTAGTAACCGCATTTACTATAGGTCATTCCATTACCCTGGCCCTAAGCGTTTTGGGAATCTTAAACCTTAACCCGCAATTGGTAGAAGTGCTGATAGCAGGAACGATCATAATAACAGCGATAGCCAATCTCATTTATCCCTCCCTGAGCCGGGCAAACATGCGGCGAAATTATTTATTTGCCCTGTTCTTCGGAACCGTTCACGGACTTGGCTTTGCCAGCTTTATTCGTTTTACCCTGGCAGAAGGCCAAAATATAGGGTATCCGCTCTTTCAGTTCAACATCGGTCTGGAAGCAGGACAGCTTGTATTCATGATTGCCCTACTTTTGGTGGCCTACCTCCTGATCGAAGTTTGGAAACTGAAGCGCCATTGGTGGACTATTTTTATTTCAGCTTCCGTATTTTTACTGTCATTAAAAATGCTCATCGAGCGTTTGTTTTTTTAATAACTACACATGCATACCATGAAGAACGTGCTCTTTTTTTTACTGGTCGTTGTATTTTGTACCGGTGCTGTTGCTCAAAATTTACAAAACAACCCTGTTTCCAATCATGCTAATAAATTTGAGCAACTGGGTACTATACTACCAACAGCCAACGAATACCGTACGGCAAGTGGTGCGCCGGGCCCGAAGTACTGGCAGCAGCGGGCCGACTACAACATCACTTGTGCGCTGGATGAAAAAAACCTGCGCCTTACCGGTAGCGAAACGGTTACCTATTTCAACAACTCGCCCGACATACTAACCTATCTATGGTTTCAGCTGGATGAGAACGAGCACAGCTCGAAAAAAAATGCCAACTATCAAAACAGCCAGAGCCTTCCCCGTGCCGCTACCGTGCAACAACTGCAGGCAATGGATGATGCAAAAAAAGAGAACGCCTTTGGTGTTAATATCACCAAGCTCACCGACGCTGCGGGCAAGCCCATGAAATACATCATCAATAAAACGATGATGCGCGTAGAATTGCCGGCGCCGATAAAGCCCGGACAGAAAGTAGTGCTCAACATAGACTGGAACTACAACATTCCCGATCGTCTGGCACAGGGTGGACGCGGCGGCTACGAACTATTTCCGGAAGAAGGCAACCACCTTTTTACCATCGCCCAGTGGTATCCACGCCTTTGTGTATACAGCGATTTCCAGGGATGGCAGAACCAACAGTTTACCGGACGCGGCGAGTTTGCCCTCACCTTCGGCAATTTTAAAGTATCGATGACTGTACCTGCAGATCATATCGTTGGTGCTACCGGAGAATGTCAGAACTATGCTGCTAATCTTACGCCGGCACAGTTGGGTCGCTGGACAAAAGCACAAACAGCCAAAGAGCCTATTGAGATAGTAACCCTTGCCGAAGCAAAAGCGGCTGAGAAAACTAAGGCAACCGCAAAAAAAACCTGGACCTACGTAGCCAACAACGTCCGGGATTTTGCCTGGACCTCAAGCCGCAAATACGTATGGGATGCAATGCCGACTTATGTTGAGGGAAAG
>JBGTIL010000118.1:0-2445 GCA_041745695.1 Chitinophagaceae bacterium
GCACGTCCTGCTGTGCCTGCGGATCGCCTTCTATGCGGATATCGCTTTTCCACAGTTCATCCCATCCTTTGCGGTGAAACTCCAGTAGCCTGTCGCGACCCTGCAGCTTTGCATACATGGTCAAGCGTTCGGCCTGGTTAAGGGGGTCGTCGTGGTGCGCCGAGGTAATGCTGGAACCGGCAATAGAAAACGTGTAAGACTGCCCGGCCTTCATGCTTTTCCCAAATTTCATCAGGTGCATGTTGTTATCCCACATCTCGTGTATAACGCGGGGCTCCTGCCCGTGAGGCTCGCTGAATAAGAATGTATTGGAAGCACACATCAACAGTTTGCCAGTAGGTGATTTGGCTGTAGAAGTAAGGAGGCTGATCACCACATGGGGCCGGTCTATTTCGTTATAATAATTTTGTACATCGCGCAGTGCGTCGGGTGCTTCCATTACGCTGCTCCCGGTGATGGCTATATCTTTTTTCGCTGTAACCGTTACATTCATGAGTACGGTAAAGGGCAGGTGGCGGAGGGAGTAATAGGTGTAACTCACGGAGGCTTTATCGCCATAATCGAAAGTGGTGGTGAAGCTCGCTCCTTTCATATCGAGGCTTTGCTTCATGTTGGTAGCACTGGCAGCAGCCAGGCGACGTCCATCAATATCAAGGTACATATTGAGCAGGTTGAAGCTGCGCAAAAAATTGCTTACCCTTCCACGACCGTACAAATCGTAGGCGCCCGCCAGCACAACGTCCTTTACTTTAAATGGCTCCGGCGACGATACAATGCCGATCATCCCGTTAGCTACAGTTACGCCATAGTAATTAGACGGGTTGATGTTGGCAGCTTCGATTTTCCAGGGATCCTGGGCACCCGCAAGGTTCCACATAGTGCCTAACAATATAAAAATACACAAGCCTGTTTTTCTCATGATACAATCTTTAACTCCTGCCAATTTACATCGAAACAAAATCATGGCAACTTCCGGGTTTAGATTAATATTGGCGGAATGCATAACCGTTTTATTTTAAATTGTGTGATTTGAGTGGTATGAAGAAAACATTAGCAGTAGTTCTGATTCTCTTAGCCGGCTTCATTGGCGGGTCATATGTTTACATCTCCGATAATGTGCAGATCGCGAAAACCACATTGCTTCAGACCAATAAAAGAACTGCCTACAGATGCCTTACAGACAAACAACTCTTTCAACAAATAGCAGGGAATGAAGCGAACGACGCAGCCGAAAATGAAGCCGTCCAGTTCAAGCTGAAACAAGGCGTGGCTGGCGTAGTGGAGGTCCTTATTAATTACAATGGCACCCAGCTCAGAAGTTTTATTACGTTTCACGAGTTGTCGCAGGACTCGACAGGCGCAGAATGGAGAACCGATATGGAGATGAGTAAGAATCCCTTCCGAAGACTTACGCAGTACCTGCAGGCTACCCAAATACACAAACGTATGGCGCAGTTCCTGACGAAGTACCAGGCCTTTGCCCCAAAGGTTGAAAACGTGTATGGGATGAAAATTATGCATACTGTGCTGACGGATTCTCTGCTGGTTACAACAAAAGCTTCCAGCAACAGCTATCCGACCGCGCCGGAATACTACAACCTAATTCAGAAATTACGCAGCTACATAGACCTAAAGAAAGCGACAGCAGTCAACTACCCCATGCTAAACGTAACCCAGGTAGACAGCAACCTTTTTCAAACAACAGTAGCTATTCCGGTGAACACTATACTACCTGGGAATGCTGATATCTCGTTTAGAAAAATGTTTCCGGGCAACATACTTACAGCGGAAGTAACTGGCGGAGCACATAAAACAGAACAGGCGTTCGTGCAGTTAACGAACTATGTGGCCGACTTTCAACTGGTGCAGCCGGCCATCTATTTTCAGTCGCTGGCAACAGACCGCCTGCTGGAAAGCGATTCTTCTAAATGGACTACCAAACTCTACTATCCTATTTATTAAAGATGGGAAGACATGAAGGATCGTCTGGACTTAACTTGCCTCGGATGGCCGGATTTTCCCTAATTTGACTGACCTGCTATCGCAGCATGAATTCTGCCGCTAGATTAGATCTGAAAAGAATCAGCTAGTTTGCTTCAAGGCGTCTGTAAAACACTTCCTGACACACTGAAGGAACTTCTCACGATCAGTCAAGTGCTTTGCCATTGACGAATTTAATTACCCTCGCACTGTCATTATTCTTTGCCAATATGTAGGCTTGTGTTTTCCCGATTTTTATTTCACCAATATGTCGCACCTGGCCCCTTTCGGTGATACCATCAATCTTTTCGTAGCTGAATTTGCCGCCGCCGCGATTGAGTAACAGGGAGCCAAAGTCGCCGTCGCTTCTCCCTAACTGGATATTGTTTTCATAAAAGTTACCGAATAGCAGCAGGTCGGGCAGGTTGTCATTATTGGCATTCACCACTACCGCGTCTTTCATCG
>JBGTIL010000119.1:0-9057 GCA_041745695.1 Chitinophagaceae bacterium
CTACACCTACAGGTACTGCCAACCAGTATGATGTAGTGTATGATGTGTACGTACAGAACTATGGAAACTTTCCTGTCAGCGCACTGCAGGTAAGGGATAGTTTGGCAGGCATTAACACGCTGACTAATCTTAGTAATGTATCTGTTTCCCTTATCGGCACGCCTCCCCCCGGCATTGCGTTAAATGCTCTATTCAACGGAACAACGGTAACTACGCTACTGGCGGCGACAGGCCAAAGTCTTCCGGCTTTTCCAGTATCTCAAAGCAGTTTTACCATCCGGATCAGCTGCCGGCTGAGTAATATCGCTTCGGGTGTTACCTATTACAACAGTGCTGTAGCCACAGGTACAGGTTTTGTTTCAGCTGCGCTGCGCGACTCGTCTACGAACGGCAGTGTACCCGACCTTAATACCAATGACAAACCCGACGACGGTGGTGAAAACCAGCCGACACCTTTTTTAATATCAATCACTCCCCAGACGCCTCCGTGTACTACACTCGGGCAAATATTTTACACTCAGGATTTTGGAAGCGGTGCCATATCTGCCACACTACCTGCCGCTCCTTCCGGGCGCACTACCTACACCGGTAGGACTACTGAGCTGGCCAACGACCAGTTTATGGTTGCCTCCAATGCCAGAGCAGGCGACTCTGCGAGGTTTATCTCCCTGGCTGATAATACAACAGGTACAGGAAGAATGCTCATCGTAAATGCCGATGCCGCCAACAATATTTTTTATAGCGATACGGTTACAGCCCTGTGTGCGGGTCAGCAATACTCCTTTTCGTTTTTTGCTGCTTTCGTGGGCAATGCCAGTTACAAAACTATTTGTGATGGCTTCGGCGGCTTTAAATTTCCGAAAGTACGGATGAGGATCAGAGACCGTAACACAGCCCTTGTTATAACCGAGATCCCAACTACAGATATTGTTTCAAATTCATGGACCAAGTACGGAATGAAGTTCGTGATGCCATCGGGTTACACCGACATCATTTTTGAAATGGTGAACGAAGCACCTGGTGGTTGCGGAAACGATATCGCCATTGATGATATCATGTTCGGTACTTGTGATGCCCAGCCTGTTGTAACAGTAAGCAGTCCGGCAACCGGTTGTTTAGGTGGAACTACCACACTTACAACGGCGCTAAGCGATCCATCCGTGTTGCCTGGTGCAAAGCAGTACCAGTGGCAGATAAGCACCGACGGTGTAACCTGGTCCGACATCGCCAGTTCCACTGCCGAAACACATACCATCAATCCCGTTACTTCCAGCGATGTAAATAAATACTACCGTGTGCTTGTGGCTGCCAATGGCAATATAGGTTCGGTAAATTGCCGCTATACTTCCCCTGCCTTCCTCCTTACGGCTAAAACACTTTCTGTTGCTCCCACCTCCGTGTTGAAAAACAAAACAGTGCTGTGCCCAGGTGATCCCCTGTTACTCAGGGTACTGGGCGGAACCTTTGGTACAAATGCCAACTATGTATGGTATGCGGGAAGTTGCAGTGGGACACCGATAGGTACCGGCACCTCTATTTCTGTAAGTCCGGGTACGGCAACCACTTATTTTGTACGCATAGAAGGTGATTGTAATGTAACCGCTTGCGTTGCTATACCGGTTAGCTTTAATTGCGACATTGATGCCGACGACGACGGTATGCCCGATGTACTGGAAAGCGGCTCAGTTGATCCAAAACTTGACGACGACTTTGATGCAATACCAAACTGGCGTGATGCAGATTATGCGGGTTTTACCGATGCGAACGGTGACGGTGTCAACGATAACTTTGATACAGATCTGGACGCTGTTCCCAATTTTCTCGACAGGGACAGTGATAACGATGGCGTGCCTGATGCAGTTGAAAGCGGTGGCGGAGATGCAGATGGCAACGGTATCATAGATGGCTTTACAGACAGTGACGGTGACGGCTTGTCTGATAATGTTGATGGAAATCTGGCCAGTCACCTGACTTCTGGTATCGGGCTTGGAGCGATGGACCTGGACAGCGATGGCGTACCAAACTACCTTGACCTCGACAGCGATAATGACGGCATACCTGATATAATAGAAGTGTTTGGTAACGATACTAACAACAATGGTATTATAGACGGCTTCACTGATACCGATGGCGACGGATTCGCCAACAGTGTAGATGGCGATGCCGACGGAAACGGCTCTGTAGAAAATACGGTCGGTCCCTTGTTAAAAACAGGCGCTATCCTTTCTAATGGTCGGGCAGGCTCCTATCCTCTGAAAAATCTGGATGGTGACGCCAAGGCAAATCTCTATGACCTGGACAGCGATGGCGATGGTATTAATGATGTAATCGAAGCGCAGTTTGCCGATGCCAATACAGATGGAAGAATAGACGGAACATACAATGCCCGCGGATGGAGCACCACCGTTAGTAGCCTCCCATCCATTAATCTTCCGAATACCGATGGCACCGGTAAAGCCAATTTGTTTGATATTGATTCTGACGATGATGGTATCCCGGACAATATAGAAGGATTTTCTACCTCAGCCTACTTGCTGTCGGCAGGTAGTGATACCGACATGGATGGTATCGATAATAATTATGACAACCTTGTTGGTTTTGGTGGAAGAGGTATCATTCCTTTCAATCTCGACGGTGACCTGTTACCAGATTACCTGGATATGGACACAGACGGCGATGGTGTTTGGGACAGAACTGAAGGAAACGATTTTAATCTAAACGGCTTTCCCGACGACGATGTAACTCCTAGTGGCATCGATACAGATGGTGACGGCCTGGACGACAAATATGACTCAGATAATACCTCAGCGCTTGGGCGGTCGCAGTATATGGGTAACGGCGGATCTACCACCGGACCTGCTTCACCCGGGAGCCGCGCAATGGTTCAAAAATCAGTGTCTACTGCCACCGATCGCGACTGGCGTCAGGTAGAGTTTGTGCTAAACATCAACTTCCTCACCTTCAGTGCTTCGCTGGAAAATGACAATGTGCGCCTCAGCTGGACCGTGTTCAGTTACGACGCCGTCGCCAAATATATAGTTGAGCGAAGCATCGACGGCATCAACTTCACAGCTGTTGGTACCGTTAGCGCTAGCGGCCGTACAAGGGAGCAGGAAATCTATTCTATAGTGGATCGCATAGCAGGTTTATCAGCAGGCAAGTTTCACTACCGTATCAAAGGCGTTGAAAAGAATGGCAAGTTCAAATACAGCAGTGTTGTAGTGGTAATGCCTTCCAGACGTGACACAAAAAGCCTGCAGGTGGTTGCTAATCCTGTGAGTTCCAGTTTGCAGCTTGCTATTACTTCGGAAAACAGTGTGCTTGTACAACTCTATGTGTACGATGCAAGTGGCCTGATGGTATCAAGTCATAGTGTTACTTTGGTGAAAGGGTACAATACCATCAGTTTCCCTGTTAACCCGCAACTGGCGAATGGACAGTATTATGTGAAAATGATTGTAGGTTCAGAAATACTGGCTGAAAGATTCCTGATAAAACGATAAGGTACCCAACTGCCTCTACTTTTATAAACATTCCCCGAAAGAGGAATGTTTTTTTATAGCGCTACTTTTGGCCCGATGTATACACTTAAAAAATCTTTGGGTCAGCATTTTTTAAAAGATGAAGATGTATGCAGGAGAATTGTTGATTGCCTGGCACAAACAGCCTTCACCAACTTGTTGGAGGTAGGCCCGGGCGGCGGTGCACTTACCAAATACCTGGTGCTGCTGCCCGGGATCAACTTCAAGGCGGTGGAACTGGATGAGGAGAAAGTGCTGTACCTGCAAAAAACATTCCCCGAAGTAGCAGAAAAAATAATTCACCATAGCTTTTTAAACCTTCAGCAACCCTACGATGAGCGGTTCGCTGTAGTGGGCAATTTTCCTTACAATATATCAACAGAAATTGTATTCAAAGTGATCGAATGGCGGCAGCATGTTGACTGTATGGTAGGTATGTTTCAGAAGGAGGTGGCACAGAGGCTGGCGTCCAAGGAAGGCAGCAAGGTATATGGAGTCACAAGTGTATTGACACAGGCTTTTTTTGATGTAGAGTACCTTTTTGATGTGCCGCCTACTTGTTTCACGCCTCCACCGAAAGTAATGAGCGGTGTGATTAAGCTAATGCCAAAGAAAGAACCCGTTGTTATCAAAGACGAACGTCGGCTGTTCTTACTGGTCAAGGCCGCTTTCAACCAGCGACGTAAAACCTTACGTAATGCAGTAAGGGCGCTGTTCGAGGAAAGTATATTACAGGAAGATTTATTTGGAAGAAGGGCTGAACAGTTAAGTGTGCAGGAGTTTGCAGCACTCACTTTCCGCATGCGGTAAACACCTATAACGACATTCACAGATAGTTCCCGCAACAGAAGGGCCGGTGGGCAAAGTTATCAGCCGCCCTATCTTTACAGCAATAACATGAAGAAAGTAATCGTATCCGCACCTGCACATCCGCTGCTTGGAGAAGGATTGTTATTGAAGGGATACCAGGTAGTTGATCTGCCTGCCATTTCTTATGAAGAACTCCAAAATGAAATTGTGGATGCTGAAGGACTCGTGGTTACTACGCGCATACGCATCGATCAGGCTCTGCTTGACAGGGCAAACTGTCTGAGGTGGATAGGGAGGTTGGGCAGTGGCATGGAGCTGATCGACGTTGCGTACGCAAGAGAAAAAGGTATCCAGTGTTTCAGTACACCCGAAGGCAACCGGAATGCCGTTGCGGAGCATACATTAGGGTTGCTGCTCAATGGACTCAATTACCTTTCTAAGTCTTTTAATGAAGTAAAAAACGGGTTATGGCTCAGGAATGAAAACCGGGGTACAGAGCTGAGCGGTAAAACGGTTGGTATCATCGGCTTCGGTAATACGGGAAGTTCGTTTGCCAGGCTGCTGTCTGTTTTCAATGTAAGAGTATTGGCCTGCGACAAATACAAGAAAGGTTTTGGAAGCACTTATATAGAAGAAGCTGATCCACAAAAGATCCGGGAAGAAGCACAGGTGATCAGCCTGCACCTTCCGCTGACCGCAGAAACAAAACACCTGGCCAACGCATCTTTTTTCTCCTCTCTGAAGTCAAACCCGTTTTTTATATCTACCTGCCGTGGCGGTGTTACGCATACTGCGGCTTTGATAGAAGCGCTGCAAAGCAGTCAGGTCAGCGGTGCTGCACTCGACGTATTGGAAAACGAGAAGCTGCACACCCATACGGAGAAAGAAAAAGAAGAACTCGCTTTCCTTACATCACAGCCTAACGTGATCATCACCCCGCATACCGCAGGATACAGCTTCGAATCCTTCGAAAAAATGGCTGCCGCTCTGCTCAAGAAAATTTAAGTTCCTCAGGGTGTAATTCTTGTTTTTCCGTAAAACAAAGACGGTAAAAACCCTAGGGTTTTTGCATGAAAAACGAGCGCTTTCCCTTCCGCAATTCCTGCCCCAGCCCTTTATCTTTACCCTACAAACCCCTACTTATGAAAACAATTCTATCCATTTTATTTTATTGCACAATGGCAGGTACAACGGCATCGGTCGGCTCGGATGTGGAAGTTTTTGTGAAGAACACAGCTCCTGTAACCGGTGTATTTAAAGCATTCGGTGTGGTTAAAAAAGGGGAAACCGTTTCCATCACCTGGGCTGCTGCCTCCACTGAAATAACGCATTTCATTATTGAGCGTTCCAGCGACGGACAGTGTTTCAAACCCGTGGCAACCATGCACTATACAATGGCGAATGCTTTTAAATATACCGAACAAACTGCAGTTCCCTTATCTGCACAATACAGGATCGCTGCGGTGAAAAACGGCGGTACGGTAGAATACTCGAAAACTAAAAAGCTGCGTACCAGGGGCGCTTAAACAAGCCGCTCATGCCATCTTAATTTATTTTATCTTTACATTTTACGGCAACGCTTCGGTGAAAACTGAGGCGTTGTTATTTTTTTTATTCTACACCAGCAAAGTATATGAGCAGTATTCAGTACGTGACCAAGGAAACACTGGAACAGATGAAAGCAGAACTGCACCAGCTGAAGAGCGTGGAGCGCCATGCTGCGTCCAGGGCCATTGCCGAAGCCAGGGAAAAGGGCGACCTGAAAGAGAATGCCGAATATGATGCTGCCAAGGAAGCCCAGGGTTTACTGGAGGCCCGCATTGCCCGTTTAGACGGACAGGTGGCCACTGCCCGTATCGTAGATGAAACAACGATCGATACCGACAAGGTTTCTATACTTACCAAAGTAAAGGTGACCAATATCAACACAAAAAAACAGGTGACCTACCAGATCGTCAGCGAGAAGGAAGCTGATCTGAAGCTGGGTAAAATTTCTTATACCTCACCCATAGGCAAGGGTTTGCTGGGGAAGAAAGTGGGTGAGGTAGCTGAAGTAACCGCCCCTGCCGGGGTTATCAGGTTCCAGGTCGACGACATCAGCATTTAGTGTTTGCCATCTCATCTTACACCTACTCACCATGAGCGTTTTTACAAAAATCATCAGCGGAGAAATAACATCCTTTAAGATCAAAGAAGATGAGCTGTTCTTTGCTTTCCTGGACGTCTTCCCCTTGCGGGAAGGACATGTACTGGTAGTACCGAAAATTGAGGTCAACAACCTGTTCGATCTTCCGCAGAACTACCTGGCAGCGATGATGCTGTTTGCACAACCCATCGCCAAAGCAATCGAAAAAGGATTCAACTGCAACCGTTGCGGCATTACCGTTATCGGGCTTGAAGTGCCCCATGCCCATATGCATTTAATACCTATCAACTCAGCCAGTGACCTCAACTTCACACAACCCAAACTAAAGCTATCTGAAGCGCAGCTGGAAGGGGTGCAACAACGTATTTTAAAACATCTTTAGTTTTCTCAACTCCATTGCTGTTATAAGGCACTGGGATACCCGCCAGCTATTTGGTGATCCTGTGTTCATTATCCTGGGCAAACTGGGCCCAGCCCGATGCAGCCTTTTTGTTGCTTTTCACGGCTGCTGCCGGCAGCTTGCCAGAAAAGTGATGACAGATAGCCACCGCCAGGGCATCGGTAGCATCGAAAAATTTCGGTTTGTCTTCCAGCGTTACAATGTTTTGGATCATCTTCCACACCTGTTCTTTGTCGGCATTACCGTTGCCGGTAATCGACTGCTTGATCCGTTTGGGTGAGTATTCTGTAACAGGTACCTGGAGGCTGATTGCAGCAGCTATAGCAACCCCCTGGGCCCGGCCAAGCTTGAGCATGCTTTGTACGTTTTTACCAAAAAAGGGAGCTTCAATGGCCAGGGAACTGGGTTTGTGCTCGGTTGCCAGCGCCACTACTTTTTCATAAATTAGTTGCAACCTTTCATAGTTATCTTTTTTAACAGGAAGCCTCAGTACATCTATTTCAATCACAGTGATTACATCGGCAGTAACATGTATCACGCTGTACCCCATGATCAGTGTACCGGGGTCTATACCAAGAACTATTTTCTGGGGCTTTTGCAAGGGAGGGGTATTATTTTTACCGCACATGCGGGGAATCAAAAATATCAAAATCTTCGTCAATTATTTTTTGGGTCCTTTGCTCTTCCTGTGGTTGTGCTATTCTATTTACGGTCAGGTTACGGGGCAGCCCCACCTGGGCGAATCGTGGCGGCAGATCAGTCAGGTGGTCTATTCGCCCCAGATAGGATACGGTGTTTTGGCCCTGCTGCTGATGTTTGTGAACTGGGGTTTGGAGGCGGCCAAATGGAAGTTGTCTGTGTCCGGCATTCATCCTGTTTCTTTCATCCAGGCTTACAAAGCCGTTCTGTCGGGTGTATCTATTTCTGTTACAACACCGAACCGTATAGGGGAATACCTGGGTCGTATGATGTACCTGCCCGAGGGAAAGCGGTTAAAAATCATAGCAGTTACGCTCATTGGAAGTTGTAGTCAACTGCTGGTAACGTTTGTTGCCGGTGCCGCAGGGATGGCTGTTTTAAAAGATGCACTGATAGGGGCTGGGCTTATTAACCCGATCATTTACCAGCCGGTGTGGATAGCATTATGTTTTGTTATTATAATTTTAACACTGTTTTATTTCAACCTTTCAGCCATTGAAAGATGGGTTGAAACACTGGTGCAGCGCAAGTCGTGGTTATACCTCATACAGGCTGTGCAGGCATTTGGCCGGGTACGGCTCCTCTCGCTCCTGTTACTTTCGGGTGGGAGATACTGCACCTTTGTGTTACAATACATACTGCTTTTTAACCTGTTTGGCGTGAGGGTGCCTGCACTCACTTTGTTTTGGTTAATGAGCCTTGTATTTTTGGCTTTGGCAATCATCCCCACCATTGCCGTGGTAGTTGAGTTTGGCGTGAGGGGAGAAGTGTGTCTGCTGTTAGGAGGTTTGTTTACTTCCAATAATTTGGGTATAGTCTTAACCTCTGTAACTATTTGGTTAATTAACCTTATTATACCTGCCTTAATTGGTAGTTTACTGATATTAAGTATCCGGGTTTTTAAGAAACGCGAAAAACCCGGTCAAAAACTGTCCGATCAATGATAAGGATGAAACGTTTTAATGCTTTGTTTTTTATAATGGGCTTCTTGCTGATCCTGGGGTTTACTACCCCCATGAGCGTCAACAAAGCCCAGGGTCCCATTGAGGATTTTTGCACCATCCGCAATACTTCCTTCGGCACCGGAGAGCAATTGAGTTTCGTAATTTATTATTCTATTGTAGGCATCTACGTGAATGCGGGCAATGCTACCGTGGTCACCAGCCTCGAGCGAATGAACAACCGTCCGGTCTATCATATCACAGGTTCAGGCAAGTCGAATTCATCTTACAACTGGATCTCCAAAGTAGATAACCGTTATGAAACGTTTATGGATACAACCACCATGCAGCCGGTAAAATTCATCCGCGATGTGCATGAGGGTAATCACAAGAAGTATGAAAACGTGAGTTTTAACCGGGTTACCAAAACCGCCGTTTCCAACGACGGTGTGTATAAGGTGCCGCCCTGTATCCAGGATGTGGTAAGCTCTCTTTACTATGCACGCAACATTGATTTCAGCCGGTTCAAGCCGGGAGATA
>JBGTIL010000120.1:0-2496 GCA_041745695.1 Chitinophagaceae bacterium
CCTCCCGCCAAAAGCTGGAAGTAAAGGATGCGAAAGCTGCGCAACTTTATTTTGATCTGAACCAGTTCAGGGCTTCAGCAGTTGCATTTGCTACCTTGCTCAATACCTACCCCGATTCGCAACGTAGTGCTGAGTATAAGTTGATGTCTATCAAATCTTATTATCGTTTTGCTGAACTCAGTGTAGAGGAGAAGAAGGGAGAGCGTTATGAAAAAGTGGTGAGCGAATCAGGTGAGTTCATGGAGCGCTTTCCGGAAAGTGCCTATATCAACGAAGTGAAACAGTTATTGAATCAATCGCAGAATAATCTAAAAACTTTATCAAATGAGTCGAATAAGACGCCAGCTTAGTAACACTACTACCAATAACGTAGAAACGCGGGACCTGATTCAGCTGAAGTCCAAAACCGGCAATGTGTACGAGTCTATTGCCATTATTGCAAAGCGGGCTAACCAGATCAATATTACGCTGAAGGAAGAGCTTCATAGTAAGCTTGAGGAATTTGCAAGTCACACCGACAGCCTGGAAGAAATTCATGAGAATAAGGAGCAGATCGAAATATCGAGGGCTTACGAGAGAATGCCAAATCCTTCTTTGTTAGCCACAACAGAGTTTATGGATGATAAAGTATATCACCGTAAGAACGAGGATGATCTTTTCCAATAGATGCATGAAAGTAACTGATAAGCGATCCACTCACCGGATCGCTTTTGTTTTTTAGAAGTAGTAGTTTAGTATGATGTTATCCGGTAAAAAAATTCTTATTGCTGTTACAGGAAGCATTGCTGCTTATAAGATCCCTTTACTGGTGCGGCAGTTGACTGCTGCGGGTGGCGAAGTGAAGATTGTAATGACACCCGCCGCCACCGATTTTGTATCGAAGCTTACTCTGTCAACACTTTCGGGTTCAGCTGTTCTTGTAGAGATGTTCAACGAATCGGCATGGTCTAACCATGTGGCGTTGGGTAGGTGGGCTAACCTGATGGTAGTTGCCCCCGCCAGCTGCAACTCAATTAGTAAAATGGCGCATGGACAGTGCGATAATCTTTTTTTGGCTACTTACCTGTCCGCCGTATGCCCGGTGCTGGTTGTTCCGGCGATGGATGAAGATATGTGGCACCATGGATCTACAAAAGAAAACCTTCGGCTGTTGCAAAGTTTTGGCTGTACAATTATTCCGGTGGAACACGGTGCCCTTGCCAGTGGGCTGGTAGGTGACGGACGGATGGCAGAGCCTTCAACCATCTTCCGGTATATAGAAAAGGTTCTCAGCGCAAATAATCAACTGGCGGGTAAAAAAGTGCTCGTCACTGCAGGTCCAACATACGAAGCGCTTGATCCTGTTCGTTTCATAGGCAACTATTCTTCGGGCAAGATGGGCTTTGCCCTGGCGGAGGAACTTGCTGATCGCGGAGCGCAGGTGACCATGGTTTGTGGCCCGGTGGCTGGCGCGCCGGCGCACAAGAATAACCTGCAGGTGGTGCCCGTAACAACAGCAGGTGAAATGTATGATGCCTGTATGCAGCACGTTGACTACGATATAGCAGTCATGGCTGCGGCTGTGGCAGACTACACACCGGCTGAAGTAGCGCCGCAGAAACTGAAGAAAGGATCAGACAGCTGGACGCTGACTTTAAGGAAGACAAAGGATATTCTGGCTGCACTGGGTGCCCATAAAAAGGAAGGACAGATCTTAGTAGGGTTTGCCCTTGAAACGCAAAATGAAAAAGCAAACGCCTTGAAAAAGCTGGAGGAAAAGGGTGCCGACCTCATAGTACTGAACTCGATGAATGACACCGGTGCCGGGTTTGGCAAAGACACCAACAAAGTGAGCATCCTGTACAAGTCCGGGGACGAAAAGGAGTTTGAAATGAAGTCGAAAACGCTGGTCGCGAAGGACATTATAAACGCTATTTTAAATCTGTAACTATGAAAAAATATTCATTCATCCTGTTCTTATTGCTGTTGCTTCAGTTTGCTCAGGGACAGGAGTTGCAGGCAAAGCTTACGATCCAGTCTGGTAAGATCAGTACGCAGGTTGACAAGAAAATATTTCTTACCCTGCAAACAGCGCTAACTACTTTCCTCAATAATCGTAAATGGACAGGTGATACCTACGGCACCAGCGAAAAGATCAAGTGTAATTTTTTGATCACCATCGATCAGGACCTGGGACAGAACATTTACAAAGCCTCGTTGACCATCCAGGCGGCAAGGCCGGTACACAGCACAAGCTATGAGTCGCCGATCATTAATTTCCAGGATAATGATTTGGTGTTTAGGTATGTAGAATTCCAGCCTGTTGAATTTAATGAGAACAGGGTACAGGGAAATGATCCCATGGCTGCGAACCTGACTGCTACACTGGCTTACTATGCAAACATTATTGTGGGGCTCGATTACGATTCCTTTGCGCCGCGTGGAGGCGATCCGTACTTCCAGAAGGCTTTCAATATTGTGAACAATGCACCTGAGGGACGTGACATCAGTCCACTG
>JBGTIL010000121.1:0-2420 GCA_041745695.1 Chitinophagaceae bacterium
AGTAATAATAGCTGCTACAGCTATCGAATGAGGGGTGATATTTGTTGTTGAAAGAATCACTCTTATAAATTCACTTTGCCAAGATACCGGAAGAACCCGGATTAAAAAAACTTTGCACTTCATTGCCTCGCTTCTTTTTTAAATTTGTTTCTATGGATCAGGTCTCATTGCGCGAGCTGGAAAATTTTAAAAACCAGGTAGGCATTAAATTTCAATTATACAATAGCCTGTTTATCTCTTTGCCTTTTCATCGTATAGAAAAAACAGGTATTCTGCTGTCGCTGTTCTTAAATACCTGCGAAGAAGGGTACGCCAAAAATATGAGTCCGGCGCAGATCGTTGATGATTTTTTTACCCGCTTCACTTCTTATAAAAACGAACAGGAAAAAACGGATCTCCTACTGCGTTTTATCCAGTATGTTGAAAGGCAGGTAGTATTGTTTGATGCCCTTGAGGATGCTGCTTTCAAAGAGATCAATGATGTGGTAGGATTGGGGTCTATCAAACAACTGGAGATCAAAGTACGACAGGCAAGCCTCGGCGATGCCTTTGAAAAGAAATTACAGCAGTTCAATGTGGCTGCTGTGCTTACAGCCCACCCCACGCAGTTTTACCCGGGTTCTGTACTGGGCATCATCAACGACCTGTCGAAAGCGCTGAAAGCAAATAACGCCAGCCTCGTGAATATGTACCTGCAGCAGCTGGGCAAAACCCCGCTCTCCAACAAACAAAAACCTACACCTTACGACGAAGCGGTGAGCCTTATCTGGTACCTGGAGAATGTGTTTTACACAGCAGTCGGAAAGATCCTGTCTGAACTGAAGGACCGTTTTCCGCAGCTGGAACTGAAAGGAAATCCTGTTATAAAAATGGGTTTCTGGCCGGGTGGCGACCGTGATGGTAATCCAAACGTTACGTCAGATACTACGCTCAAAGTGGCGGAAGACCTGCGTTCCAGCATTATCAAGTGTTATTACCTGGATGTGCGCAAGCTGAAGCGCCGGCTAACATTTAAAGGAATAGACAACCTGCTGGCAGAACTCGAAGTGAAGCTTTACCAGAGTACTTTCATTCCCGGTCATAAAACAGAAGTGACAGCAGCGGGCATGCTCGATACTTTGTTACAAATCAGGAAAGTACTCATCTACGAACACAACGGATTATTTCTTTCCTTACTCGATAACCTGATTAATAAAGTAGAGGTGTTTGGTATTCACTTCGCCGCACTCGATGTGAGGCAGGAAAGCTCCGTGCATGCAGAAGTGCTTGCAGCTGTGGCAGAAAAGGAAGGGCTGCTTCCTGCTGCCTACGATACCTTACCAGTAGCTGAAAAGCTAACAGCCATCTTAAACATCAAAGGCAGGGTGAATATCGACCTGTATGAAGGCAGAGAAAAAGATACCCTGCAGTCCGTTGAAGTGATCAAACAGATCCAGCGCGACAACGGACCCAAAGGATGCGAACGCTATATCATCAGCCAGTGCAACAGTGCCCTGAATGTACTGGAAGTGTACGCGATTTTTGTATTGGCAGGCTGGGATCCCAAAAACCTCACCATCGATATTGTTCCACTTTTTGAAACCATTGAGGACCTGAAGAACGCCTATGGTGTGATGAAAACCCTTTACGAGAACGAGATGTATCGCGAGCACCTCGGTCGCAGGAAGTCTTGCCAAACTATCATGGTTGGATTTTCGGATGGTACCAAAGATGGTGGCTACCTGATGGCCAACTGGAGCATTTACAAAGCGAAGGAAGAACTCACCGGGCTCTCTAAAGAGTTCGGCATTGATGTACTCTTCTTCGACGGCAGGGGAGGTCCTCCTGCAAGGGGCGGGGGTAAAACGCACAAGTTCTATGCGTCTATGGGCAAGAACATTTCTACAAAAGAAATCCAACTAACGGTGCAGGGACAAACAGTAAGTTCCAGTTTTGGTACCGTCGATTCAGCCCAGTATAACATAGAACAGCTGCTGAATGCAGGCATCAGTAACGAACTGTTTCCACAGAACGAAAGAACCCTCATTCCACAGCAACAGGATGCTATCCAGGAACTCGCTGATCATAGTTTTGAGACCTATAAAAAATTAAAAGAGCATCCCGACTTCCTGAACTACTTATCGGAAGTAAGCCCCTTGAACTACTACAGCGAAACCAATATCAGCAGCCGGCCATCCAAGCGGGGAGGCTCTTTCAGGCTTTCGCTCAAAGACCTGCGTGCCATCCCTTTTGTTGGTGCCTGGAGCCAGATGAAACAAAATGTGCCGGGCTATTATGGCCTCGGTTCAGCCCTGGAACAATTGGAAAAAGTGGGCAAGTTTGGCGAGATCAAACACCTGTACGATCGTTCTCAATATTTTAAAACCCTGATCGACAACTGCGAGATGGCCATGAAGAAAAGCTTCTTTCCACTGACCGCT
>JBGTIL010000122.1:0-4650 GCA_041745695.1 Chitinophagaceae bacterium
GCGTCGGCTGTACCCCTGAACCCATGCTCGGGTCCAAAAATGACCCTGAACGTTACGCCATTTTTCTTCAATACATCCACCAGGTGCTCTTTACCGGCAAGGGAAGTTTGGTTGGCAAACACAGCCACTTTTTTTCCTTTCAATTTTGGAACATACTCAGAAATTCTTTCGGCAGCCGGGATGATGCGGCGCGCAGAAGGGACATGCTTGCCGGGAGCTGCTGGTTTGTTTTGTGCGGAAGCTGAGAGGGTAAACAAGATTAACAGGATCGACATTATGCGGTTCATGCGTCAAATTTCAGCAAAATTTACACAGCGAAAAGTGAAACATTCCTACCTTGCCACCTGGTTCTTTTTTCCTGCTTCATACTTCCCACAGCGCCGGCTCAATGGAAATGTACTGAAGGGCAGAAGTGAGTTCCCTTTCCTTTATTAAGAGTATTAATTTTTATAAACATTCAGATCATGCAGCAGATACAAGACGGTGATACAGTAAAAGTTCACTACCATGGAAAATTGAGAAATGGCGAAACCTTCGACAGTTCAGAAGGTCGCGAGCCCCTGGAGTTTGTAGTGGGCAGTGGGCAGGTCATTAAAGGCTTCGACATGGGCGTGCGGGACATGAATATTGGCAGCAAGAAGACCGTTGAGATCACGCCTGCAGATGCCTACGGTGAAAAGGAAGACGACCGTATTGTTGCATTTCCTAAAACGCAGTTTCCTCCCGACATGAAGCCGGAAGTTGGGATGCAGCTGATGATGAATGACGGCGAAGGACAGTCTCTGCCTGTGCAGATAACCGAAGTGCAGGAAGACGTAGTGATGCTTGATGCCAATCACCCCCTGGCAGGTCAGGAGCTCATATTTGATATTGAGCTTGTAGAAGTACAACCTGCATCCAGGATCATAATGCCTTAGTACTTCATTTGTTAATGAATTAAGCTTAGGTGATAATAAAACTTTGCGTGGATCCATTGTGTTGTATTTTTTGCTTTGCAGCTACCGCTGCGCCAGTACATGTTAGGATCAGTATCATTCGCTATCATTATCGTGATCATTTAAGGTATCAGCGGTACAGTCTCGGTGTACATTTGAAGCATGTTTGACAATTATGCATTCACGGCAGCAGATCGCTTTATGCGTTACGTGCAGGTAGATACGCAAAGCGATCCGCTTTCCGACAAGCAGCCCACCACTGAAAAGCAGAAAGATCTTTCACGCATACTTGTTCAAGAGTTGTTGAGCATGGGTATTTCTGATGCCCACCTCGATGAGCATGGTTATGTATATGCCACCATTCCTTCCAACACAGACCAAGACGTTCCGGTAATTTGTTTCTGCAGCCATGTAGATACAGCACCGGACGCAAGCGGTACCGGCGTCAAACCTGTACTACGTCCCGCCTACGATGGGGGCAAGATCACCTTTCCTGACGATGCAGGCCTTACCCTGTCGCCGGCGGACTTCCCCTACCTTGATCAATTGAAGGGGCACGATATCATTACTGCCAGCGGTACCACCTTGCTCGGGGCCGATGATAAGGCAGGCGTTGCAGCCATCATGGATGCAGCCCACTACCTGGTGCGGCACGAAGAGATTAAACACGGAACAATCAGGATCCTGTTTACCCCTGATGAAGAAGTGGGGAAGGGGACTGCAAAAGTTGATATTCAAAAACTGGGTGCCGCCTTCGGCTACACTCTCGACGGTGGCGAACAGGGATCTCTTGAAGATGAAACCTTCAGTGCAGATGCTGTGCAAATAATCATACGTGGCGTGATCACCCATCCCGGCTATGCCAAAGGCAAACTGGTCAATGCCATGAAAGTGGCGGGTGATGTTTTATCAACACTTCCAAGGGCTTCTTTATCGCCGGAGACCACGGAAGGTCAAGAAGGTTTTATTCATCCCGTAAGGATCGACGGTAATGCCGAACGGTGCACGATCGACTTTATTATTCGTGATTTTAACACGCCTGAATTGGCCGTGAAGGAAGCGGTATTAAAGGCCGTTGCGGATGAAGTAGTGACAAGCCACCCGGGTACCAGTTTTGATTTTATTGTAACTGAGCAATACCGGAATATGAAGGAAGTGTTGGACGAATATCCCCAGGTGATTGCTTATGCCAGGGAAGCGATTGCGCGCGCAGGAATGAAAGTAACGATGGAAAGCATCAGGGGTGGTACCGATGGAAGCAAACTTTCGTTTATGGGTCTGCCCTGTGCTAATCTTTTTACGGGTATGCAGGGAATACACTCCATGAAAGAATTTGTTTCCGTCCAGGATATGAACAAGGCAGTAGAAACGATCGTGCACCTGGTAAAGGTTTGGGAAGAAAGGGAGGGTGCCGATGCACAATAGCCCCCGACAATTTTCGTTAGTTTTTATGCGGCTACTGTTGGGATGTTGTTTTTGGATGATTAGAGCTGTTTCGTCTGCTCAAAACCTAGTGTCCAACGGGAGTATGGAAGATGAGAATATATGCACAGAATATATAAAAAATTGTGCACCCGAAGGCTGGATCATCAGTTCACTACACAGCAACTTCTACTTCGACGATCCTGCGGAGGCATACCATGGTCAGCATTTTAGAGGGCTGGTTGAGGGAGGAAACGGCAGGTACGGCAGCCGAAATTTTATAAGCAGTCAACTGCTCTGCGGACTACGAAAGGACAGTAGCTACCAGGTGACGCTGTTTTTTCGCAGCGGTTTTACTCCATCAGACAGCTCCGGAATACATTTTTCGGCTGACAATCTACTATACCGCAAATGGGGTTCAAAGGATGTGCGGCCTCAATTATGGATTGCGGATGGATTGGCGGTTACTGGCAGTGGGCTCTGGAGCAGATACACAGCCACGTATAAAGCCTCAGGCGACGAGGCATTTCTAAATATCGCTGTGTATAAAACTGCACCGGTTGTAATCAGACCGCGATCAGCTGCTGCGCCGGAGTTTTCTTTTTTTATTGACTCGGTCGCTGTAATACCGGTCAACAAGGCTGAAAAATTGTGTGTCGAATCTGCGGCAATCAAAGAAGCTCTGTACGAAGCCGACGCACGACACACAGTACTCGAAAAACAGATTTACCCGCGTCAGCGGATGCCTCAGGTAAACGTCCACCTGCCACGAACCATCATTCAAAGAATAGACACCCTGGTGATTCCTGATGTATTCTTTGCCACCAACAGTTATGCGCTCACTGCGCCGGCAGTGGTATTGCTGGATAGTTTGATGGCAGACATTCGTTTGCAGCAAGTGGACTCTTTGGTGATAGAAGGCCATACTGACAACAAGGGTACTGTTCCCTTCAATGAAAAGCTGTCACAAAACCGGGCGGCTTCAGTTGCCTTCCAATTAACGCAGTCATTTGCAGATAGAACGACGGCAGTGTTCACCAGGGGATGGGCTGCACAAAAGCCCCGGAGCAGCAACAGCACGTCCGCCGGCAGGCAGAAGAACCGTCGGGTGGAAATATTCATCTACAAACAGGATTAATGCTTGATTTGTAAATACCTTACATGCCTTTACCAAAACAACCGCAATGGCTATAATCGATTTTATAAGAGACTACTGGCTGATTATCTTATTGGTGCTTCTTGTTTTCAGTGGGTTATTCACCGTGAACCAGGGGTACGTGGGTGTGATCACGATGTTCGGCAAATACCGTCGTGCAGCAAGACCAGGATTGAATTTTAAGATTCCTTTTTTAGAGCAGGTGATGAAAAGGATATCCGTTCAGAACCGTTCGGTAGAGATGGAGTTCCAGGCAGTGACCATCGACCAGGCAAACGTTTATTTTAAGAGCATGCTTCTGTACTCGGTGCAGAACCATGATGAGGAAACCATCAAGCGGGTAGCGTTTGTGTTCATTTCCGACCGCGACCTGATGCAAGCTTTGACCCGTACCATAGAAGGTTCTATCCGTGCCTTCGTTGCTACCAAGCGCCAGGCAGAAGTACTGGGTCAGCGCAAGGAGATAGTAGATTATGTGAAAGACCAGATAGACACAACATTGGAAAAGTGGGGCTATCACCTGCAGGACCTGCAGATCAACGATATCACCTTTGATAAACAGATCATGGACAGCATGAGCCGCGTTGTGGCGTCGAATAACCTGAAGGCAGCGGCAGAGAATGAAGGACAGGCCTTACTGATCACAAAAACAAAAGCTGCAGAGGCAGATGGTAATTCTATCAAGATCGCAGCCGAAGCGGAGAAAGAAGCAGCCCGCCTGAGGGGACAGGGTGTAGCACTCTTCCGCCAGGAAGTAGCAAAGGGAATGACGGAGGCGGCAGAGCAAATGAAGCAAGCCAATCTCGATACCAATGTGATCCTTTTCAGCATGTGGACAGAAGCAGTAAAGAATTTCGCCGAGTACGGAAAAGGCAATGTCATTTTCCTTGACGGCAGCCCTGACGGAATGGAAAAAACAATGAAACAAATTCAGGCCCTGATGATTAAGCAGGCCGGAACTGAGTTTGGAAATTACGAGCAGGGACAAAGAAACAAACAACCTTAATTGGAATTGAACGCAGGAATGGGACCTGATGTGGTGGCCTATTCCGGCGCTCAAAGAGTTGTTTAAGTTCAGTAAAATGCAAATAACACTACATTATTGTTTTTAATAAATGTTGGAGCAGTGCCCACGAA
>JBGTIL010000123.1:0-12608 GCA_041745695.1 Chitinophagaceae bacterium
ACCTTTCCCTCCGGGCATCATCCGGGCTTCAAAAACACACCCTACGTTTTTAACTGTTTTCGGTTTAATAAACAAATATGAAAGGCTTCTTACGCAACAACGGCCTGTCTATAGCTTTCCTTCTTTTATTTGTTGCATCCCTGCTTGCACAAGTAGTAACAGGAATTAAGGAGTTCAACCAGGAACTGACAGAACACGGAGCGCGGGAGGTGTCTCTCCTGTCCTACCTTTCGTCCGGGCATTTTTTGCAGGCAACTTTCGAAAACCTGGAAAGTGAATTTCTGCAGATGGCCCTTTTTGTGACGCTGAGCATCTCATTGTTTCAAAAAGGATCGTCAGAGTCGAAAGACCCTGATGGCGAAGAAGAGGTAGATGCCGAACCCGATCCTACTAAAAAAGATGCCCCCTGGCCGGTAAAAAAGGGTGGGTTCACTTTGTTGCTTTACAAAAATTCTTTGTGCTACGTACTCTGGCTGTTGTTCCTGATTTCATTTTGCTTTCACTGGTACGGGAGCCGGCTGCATTACAACGGTGAACAGATCTTAAAAGGAGCCGCTACGCAAACGGCGCTGCAGTACCTGGGCAATAGCAAACTGTGGTTTGAGTCTTTCCAGAACTGGCAAAGCGAATACCTCTCTGTGTTTGCTATTGTTGTGCTTACCATCTTTCTAAGGGCGAAGGGCTCGCCACAGTCCAAGCCAGTTGACGCACCTGACAGCGAAACGGGAGGCTAGCGCCATCAACACGCTGTTGCAGCCAATAGTCGTGGTTGTGTGTGCTTATTTAGAGCGTTTACTTGTGAATTAATTTGAAAATATCAGCTTCCATTAATCTTCTGCTCTGCGGCGCCGTTGCAATGTTTCAGCAGTATCAGCAATGGGTCGGTCTGTAGCGTTATCGATAACGAGTACAGCGGCTCCGGTTTGAGTTGGTGTGATAGAGGTGTATTGGCTTTTCCCGGTAATATAAGATTGAAGGTTTTGCTGGCATGGAAGGCTTTGCTCCAGGGCATCTTCCAGTGCAAAAAAGAAAGGCAGGTCTTTGGCGGAAGGAAACACTTCCCAAAGATTTTTCCCTAACAATTCTGATTCAGTTTTCTTCCACTCCACGCAGGCTTTTTTGCTTACCAGGGTGAACTGCCGGTTCGCGTCCACCATAAAAAATACTTCGTTCAAATTATGAAGCAGCCGCGCTGTAACTCCACTGTCCGCAACAGGTTCTATCGGAAGGATGGCGTCTCTTACTATCCAAAGCACTCCGGTAAAACCGTCCCTGCCACTGTGCAGCGGAAAAAGAAAAGTTTCTCTCTCAGTGCTGTTACCGTTGTTTGTACGGGACATATGCATGGTTTCACCTTTCATCACCCGACGCAGATCCTGATAGGAAGGATCTCCGATAAAAGAAGGGAAAAGCTCCAGTATATTTTTACCAATGATATCCTTTACCTGTATACCGTAGTACAGCTCGGCTTTCTTATTCCAGAAGAGATAATTCATGTTACGGTCAAGGGCTATCACTATGTCGGGACTGATCTCAAGTATCTTTTCAAGGAGTTCGAGCCGAAAGGCATGCTGCTGCTGATGCTGCTTGTATGCATCCGTGATGTTACTTAACACGTGCAGGAGGCCTTCCACCTCGCCCGTGGCTCTCTTCAGCGGCACCAGATTCAGATTATAATTTCCAGGTGCATACAGGTTAACAATATCGTTTATTGCAGTTGTTTGCCCTTGCAACGCCGAGTCATATCCTTCATTAAGCCGTGTATTGTTGCTTATTGGAAGAATATCAGACAGGCTGCTACCGATTACATCTTCCTTCTTACGGTCACCCGAAGTCAGGAACGCGGTGTTGCAGGCTATAACCGTATGGTAGATGTCTGTAACAAGCATGAGTTCTTCTGTGCTGTTCCCCAACATTTCTGCCAGGCGTAACTGTTCGGTCAGACTATGGTGCGTTTCTTTAAATTCTGTGATGTCTTGAATTGTGGTGATCATCATGCGGCCTGCTTCTGTGTTGCGGAGGGTCATGTTAGCCCTCAGGTACCTTAATTGTCCGTTAACCACCAGGTTAAATTCAACCACCCGGTCGCGACCGTCATTGATACACAGCTTTGCCTCGATGTCGAACCTTACTTTATCATCAGGCTGCATAAGCCTGGTTAAGAAATGCTGAGATAAGCCGGTAGCGGCAGGTTTTAAGCCAAGTATCCGATACATCTGGTCACTCCAAAGATGCTCTTCTTTGTCGAGGTGGTAGATCCAGGTTCCGAAGTTTGCTGTTGCTTCCCCGAGCCCCTGCAATAAAAGCTGGCGGTCGGAGTCCAGTTTTTGAAGCTGCAGCGTTTCTGAGAGGTTTGAGTGTGCTGTGATGTCCTGGACTGCGCCCACAATTACTTTCTCCTGGTAATAATTCAACATCACTTTGCTACGTTCGCGGAGCCAACGCAACTTTCCGTCTTTACGTACAATCCGGTATTCGATCTCAGGTGTGTCGCCTTCGAGATAGGCTTTTTTGTATGCTTCCAATACCCGCTCCCGGTCGTCGGCATGAATGTAATAACTGAACGGGATTATACCTGCAGGTAACGATTGTGGCTTTAAACCGTACAGCAAATACAGGTTGTCGCAGAACAATGTTTTATGATTTGTCAGGTTGATCTGGTAGGTACCCATACCGGCCAGCGACTCTGTATAAAAAAAGGTACGCCGTTGAAAGGCGGCTGTCGCCTCGCCCAGTGCCAGCTGCGCTTCCTGTAGCTTTCTTTCCGTAATGTCGGTGAGCGTGCCGCAAAGAAGCAGGGCTCCTGTTTCATTAAACCTAAAAACTGTAGAGGAAGTTGCATATCGTACTTCACCAGAATTCCGTACAATCCTGAAGTCGATCTGTAAGGGAACAACCATCCGAAAAGCTCTTTCGAAGTATTCTACCGCGAAGTCGCGATCGTCTTTATGAATAAACCGATGAAAGGTATGGAAATGTGCATTCAGGCTTTGGGGCGGCACGCCGAACACGCGATATACCCCATTGGAAAAGTACATCACCGTGCTGTCTACGTTGTAGTGCCAGGTGCCAAAATCCAATAGCTTTTCCGCATCTTCCACTTCAAGCTGTTGAAGCGCTGTACGGTCGAGCTGTGCACGCTGTTCACGCTGGGTTTTCCATCGCAGGGCTTCTTGTTCCAATATTCCGTCCAGCTTCCCGGGGGCAGGATGTGCCACTGAAAATTTACCGGTTGCCCGAATCGATCTGACTTTGCCGTAAGTGGTAATGATCCGGAAAGCAAAACTGTCAAGATCGTTGGCTAACTGCGAGAGCGTTCCACTTACAAGTTCCAGGTCATCCGGATGAAGCAGGCAATTAAGGGTCTCAACTGGCAGCGCAGGTAGCGAGGGTGAAAAGTGCAGGAACGTGTTGCTGCAGAACACCTGGGCAGCGCGAAACTCCCATTGCCAGTCGGCAGTTAATACAGTGAGTGTGCCATCTATAAAAAATGTAACCTTACGACGAGGGTCTTGCTCAGTGTCAGGCACAGAACCTGCATCGGCAATATATTCGGGAAGTAAACTCATTACATCTGCTCAACTTTTCTTGTGCACTAATTAAAGGTAGGTATTTGATGTGTAGGAAGTCGGGGGTAGTAATGCCTGCAAATGCCGTTGGGCAATAAGATCAAGCACTCGTCATGCAGCGCATGTATGTTTTAAGTTCGTGAACCAAGACATTTGCTTTTTATAGGTAGTTCTTCATAAAAGCCTCACAGATCAGGAACAAGTGCAAAAAAGTGATTTGTGTGCCAGGGCCGGTGTCCTAAATGGAAACTAGCTCAGCAATCTGTTAACACCTATAGTTCTAACGCTCACAGGGTTCCTGATTAGTAATACTGTGGATAACCCACCTATATGTTACTTGACTACCAATCTGTAGAAATTAAGGGTCGTTCCCTAAAAAAATGTAAGTAATAGTCTGTAAATATTACTCCCTGTGGAAAATTTCCTCGGATTATGCGTGGCATTAATATTTCAAGTATGAGTTAACATTAAAACTCTGATTATGGAAAATGTACAGGAACGGAATGAGCAAGGGGAACAATCAGTGCGAACGCCGTCAAAAAGAGGTTTCGCCGCAATGGATCAGGAAAAACAAAAACAGATTGCAAGCCAGGGCGGTCGTGCTGCCCATCAGCAAGGTGTCGCGCACCGCTGGACTTCGGCTGAAGCCAGTGAAGCAGGTCGAAAAGGTGGACAAAATTCCAGGGGTAGCCGCGCAGGCGACGCAGGTTCTGGTCGTCCTTAACCACAATATCCTGGCGGTGCATGTGCCCCAGGTTGCTACCGTAAGCACTCTTAAAAGGACAATCTTTATTGATTAGTCCTTTTTTGTTATTGGTACCCTATATGGCAGCCATCAATCCTGCCGGTTCTGACATTAGCTCTTCCACCTTTGTGTAATGCAGGTAAAAAGCATTCCGATAAGGTTGCGGCTGACCGTCCTTTTCTTTCCCCAGCACAAATAACTGGGTTTCCGGAAGATTTTGAAGGAGAAATGGTGCGATTGGATTTACAAAGACCTTCGCTTTGGGTGAGAGGCAGGTCAACATCAGATCAGGCCGTTTGGCAAGTGAAATCTCTTCAAGGGACTGGCGTGACACGCCCGCACCTAGGTATAACACTCTTAGCCCCCTCCCCTTTAGCGCCCATGCTGCATAAAGTAAGATGAGGTCGAAGTGCTCCCGTTCGGGTAAAAACAGCAGAACGGTTCTATGATGCATATTTTCGGGGCTTGCCGACTCTATAGCAACCAATAATTTCTTACGAAGCGCGGCAATAGCAAAATGCGTCTCTGTATTTCCCGCCGTGTTAATTAGCTGCACCCTTTCCATAAAGGGAACAATTACGTTGGTGACTGTTGCATGGATACCCATTACATGCACACAACTGTCCAGCACATCCTCAAATTCTTCCACTTCGAAATTGAACATCAGGATGATCAGGTCATTGATCGCTTTGCCGGGAATGGCGTCTTTCGTTGTCAACTCTTCGACCATGGCAGCCAGTTCGGCAGGAGTCATCCGGGACAGCGTGGAGATTCGATGACCGCATTGCTGCAAAAGGGCAATGTCGAGCAGCAGTTTGACTTCCTGTAAGGAGTAATAGCGTATGTTTCCGATGGTGCGTTCGGGCTTAAAGATGTTATACCGCTGTTCCCAGATGCGTATGGTATGTGCTTTTATACCAGAGAAGCAATCAAGCTCACTTATTTTGAATTTTTTCATACAGGGGCCTGTCACGAACGGTTGGCAGCTCGGACAGTTCTTTTTACGGATTAATGAGACAAAGGGATGTAAAGATTATTATAATTTAATCTAAATGCAAATACTTAGACCCGGATGTGCATGCTCGCTCCCCTCTGAAGCAGCATGGTTCACTAGCAGATTGTGCCATTTGTTTGGTACTAACTGCGCGACAGTGGAGGTGTTTTCAGGCCACAGGTTTGTCGCGACCTTGTGAATCGCATCGGGCTCCAAAGCGGCGCAAGCATGATCCACTGCACTCACCCCGAATGCTGCCCGGGCCGCAGCTGTGTTACTAAGCACTCAAAGGCAGTGATAACCTGTTGTACGGCAAACGACTTAGAAAATATTTTTATTAAAATGATGGAGCCTGATGTCCATGAAGAAGGAAGTGCATATGCCGATTAAAGCAAGGCTGTGCCTGGGGGGCAGCGCATAAAACGATAGACCGCGATTGGATGCCAGTTAAAACAAATTATTTAAACATCACATATCTGGATAGCACTTTTCAGTGAAGCCAGTTTGTCGGCGGCGGCAGGGATAAATTCTTGTGCAACAAAGCCCTTAAAGCCTGTGCCGGTAATTGCTTTCATGATAGCCGGATAGTACAATTCCTGGGTATCGTCAATCTCATGCCTGCCAGGAACACCAGCAGTATGATAGTGTGCAATGTAAGTGTGGTTGTCCTTAATTGTACGGATCACGTCTCCTTCATCTATCTGCATATGGTAGATGTCGTAAAGTAATTTGAAATTAGCCGAACCCGTTCGTTTAGCCAACTCCACTCCCCAGGCGGTTTTGTCGCACTGGTAGTCTTTATGGTTTACTTTACTATTGAGTAGCTCCATCACAAGCACCACCTTATGTTTCTCCGCGAGTGGTAAAACTTTCTGTAGACCTTCAGCGCATGCTTTCCAGCCTGCTTCGTCTGTAATGCCGTTGCGGTTGCCACTGAAACAAATGAGGTTTTTCCACCCAGCCTTAGCAACCAGGGGAATCATATCGGTGTAATTCTTAATAAGCTGCGCATGGTTTTTCTTATCGTTCCAGCCATCCACAAGGTTTATCTCGGCACCATTACACATTGCCGACACAAGCCCGTGTTTCTGCAAGGTTGGCCAGTCTTTCGGACCTACAAGGTCGATTCCTTTGATGCCCATCCCTTTGGCGGCTGTACACAGCTCCTCCACGCTCAGGGTAGGGAAACACCAGCGACATACAGAATGGTTGACGTTTCCTTTCAGCTGGAAAGGCTTGTCGCTTTCCTCAGTTTTGCCCAGAAGAAACTGACCTGTGGTTAAGGCTACTCCGCCCGTAACTAGACTTTTCAAAGCAGATCTACGATTTTGAGGTCCCATAACAAAAATATTTAAAATTGTCCGCAACACTGCCAGTGAGCAGGCGATGCATACTCGCCAAAAGGTACGGTTATTTCGTGCCCTTGAGAGAAAGAATATACTTCACCATTTCCGTTGCATCGGCCTCGCTGAGCGCTGGATGTGCTGCCATTGGAACTTCACCCCAAACGCCTTTACCTCCCTGAATTATTTTCGATACGAGGTAAGTTGTACTCTCCGCCGTTGCCGGATACTTTTCTGCCACTGCAGCATAAGATGGACCAATGCTTTGCTCTTTCACCTTATGACAACCGAGGCAGTCAGACTGTGTAATCAGCGAACTTCCTTTTTCGAACTTTGTTGTCGACGAATCAGCTACATACCCTAAAGTATCTACCAATATGTCAACGCTGTTGTTTGTCTGACTAAGGGTGGGTGTTGGATCTACCTTTACCGTTTTGGTATCTGAATTGCAGGCACCAAACGAGAGCAGAGAAATTGCAAGCAGAAATATTCTTGTCATACACTTCATTACTAATAATTGAATTGCCGGGCAGTTATGAAAAAAAAATCAGGAACGAGCTTGCAGGAAGACCGTTCCTTCTGCATTTACAGGTTTCTTTTTTTCATTTCACTGACAGCGTAATCGCATGCTCTTGCTGTAAGCGCCATGTAAGTAAGCGACGGGTTTTGGCATGCGGCAGATGTCATGCAAGATCCATCGGTCACAAATACATTTTTTACATCATGCATCTGGTTCCATTTGTTCAATACCGACGTTTTGGGATCCGCTCCCATGCGGGCTGTACCCATTTCATGAATCGCCATACCTGGAACTGATAGATTGTCGTAAGTAGCAATATTTTTCATCCCTGCTGCCTCGAGCATTTCCGCGCCATCATTCATCATGTCTACACGCATCTTTTTTTCGTTCTCTTTAAACTCTGCGTCGATTGCCAGAACCGATTGTCCCCATTTGTCTTTTCTTGATTTATCAAGGGTCACTTTATTTTCGAAGTAAGGGAGTGTTTCACCAAAGCCACCCAAACCCATACGCCAAGGACCGGGCGTTGCTGCTTTGTCCTTGAAATCGGCACCGAACGACATTTCTGCCACGTCACGTTGCCAACCGGCACGGCTGGCGCCGCCCTGGTAACCAAATCCACGCAGGTATTCGCGCTTGTCGTTGCCAATATTCTGGAAGCGGGGAACATAAATACCGTTGGGTCGGCGTCCATAAAAATACTTGTCGTCGTACCCTTCAGCTGTGCCCGATGCACCGCATTTGAAGTGGTGGTCCATCAGGTTATGACCAAGCTGCCCGCTGCTGTTACCCAGCCCATCGGGGAATGTATCGGAGGTAGAATTGAGCAATACGAATGTTGAGCCAAGCGTGGATCCATTAACAAAGATGATCCGGGCATCGTACTCAATCACTTCATTGGTTTCCGCATCGATCACACGAACACCTTTTGCCTTATTCTTTTCTTTATCGTAGATAATAGCATTTACAATCGAGAACGGACGCAGTGTTAAGTTCCCTGTTGCCATTGCAGCAGGAAGGGTTGACGATTGCGTACTGAAATAACCCCCAAACGGACAACCGCGGCTGCATAGATTGCGGTACTGGCAAGAGCCTCTTCCGTTGTGTGGCACCGTCAGGTTGGCTGCGCGGCCCATGATCATTTTACGGGTGTTCTTATAATGATCCTCTATTCTTTTTTTCACATCTTTCTCTACGCAGTTCATTTCCATGACCGGGAGAAACTGACCATCAGGCAACTGAGGCAAACCCTCTTTAGATCCGCTTATGCCTGCAAATTTCTCAACGTAATCGTACCAGGGAGAAATATCCTTATACCTGATTGGCCAGTCGATGGCAATACCATCACGGGCGTTTTCTTCGAAATTAAAGTCGCCAAGGCGATAGCTCTGGCGCCCCCACATCAGGGACTTTCCGCCCACGTGGTGTCCACGGTACCAGTCAAATCTTTTTACTTCTGTGTAAGGACACTCAAGGTCATTTACCCAGAGTTTCTCGTTGAATTCTGAATAAGGATAATCGCGTACCTGCACCGGGTGCGACTTTATTTGCTCCTCCGTAAGTCGGCCGCGGTGTTTAAATTCCCACGGGTCTTTAGTAGCAGTTTCGTAGTCTTTTACATGTTTAATATCTCTGCCTCTTTCCAGCATCAGCACCTTCAATCCTTTTTCTGTAAGCTCTTTTGCGGCCCATCCGCCACTGATTCCTGAACCAATTACTATCGCGTCGTATGTTGTCATTTATTGTTGGTTTGAGGGTTAGAGAGCCCAGGCGGTTTGACCTGGTTTCATGTCTACGCAGCTTTCGTATCTGCCGGGAACTGGAATGTAGGTGAGCGCCTGCTTGGCTCCTATTTCGGAAGTAAAATAGCCAAGCATGGTCAGCTCTTTTGCGAGCTGGAAAAATCCAGGATCTTTCTTGGCACTCGGCGCCTGGCTGGGTCTGCTGGTTTGGGTCTTCTCCTTGTCCTTTTCTTTTTCTTTCTTCTTCTTTGCCTCTTCCACTACTTCGCCCAGCACAATGATGCGCTGCTCGGGCGTGATGGATACAAAAGAATTGGAAAATTTAGAGCCTGCTCGTTTATCAAGGTCATTCAGTCCGTCCAAAAAAGTTTTTTGGATATTGTCCGGATAACATTCTTTCACCATCATGGCAATGAAAGGACCCACTCCGGCAGCTTTAGCACCGGGTGTGCGCGTAGTAGGAATGATTGTGTCGGCGAGTTCAGTAATGGTACTTTCCTGCTCCGGGCTGAACAGTGCGCCGTTGCTCTTTTCGGCGGTGGTGCAACCCTGGCTGATGACACCAAGCGTGGTTACGGAAATTGCGCCTCCCAATAAGAGGGCTACATTTCTTAAAGCTTCTCTTCTGTGCATTGATGATGAAATTTAAATGTTTGCAAGCTGATTAATTAAGTGAATTGTTATAATGAATGCGGACCATCGACTTTTCGGCTTGAGCCGGCGGGGCGTTAAAGCGCATTCTTGAAGGCATGTTTTTGCAACAGGCGCTTATTACCACGGTACTGATTGGCTTAAGTGAATGAGATTTTAGTGCAGGAGCAGGATTGGAGTGAACTGGATCCGCGTTACCGCGGAGTTCTGCGGGCAGGGGGTTCGCGCCAACCGAGCAACTAAGAGTTGCCGCAAATAAGGAAATTAACAGGAAGCAGCGCAATCGATCCGTCATGCATTAGTTTTTTGCCACCGAAATTTATGGGCTGTCCAAAGCTAAACCTATCTTTTTTGTTTACGACTTTTTTTTGACCCGATGCAATGCGTTGTCTAAACTTTTTTATGTCGTTTTTATTGTGTTGTAGCAGTTCTGGAACGGCGGCTTAGCGGCGCTGCTCCTTCGCTCGAACAGACTTTAATTTTGCTTCCATCGATTTGACAATGCCTGGGTTCGCGCTGGCTACATTCCTTTGTTCGCCAGGGTCTGTGACCAGGTTGTATAATTGTGGAGTGGGCAGGTTACCCAGTTCGGTATTGGTTAGTTTATTCACTGCCTGCCCATTGCTTGGTTCAATGTATTTCCATGGTCCCTGGAGGAGGGAAAGGGTACTGTTGACAGACTGTTCAACAAGGTGCTCACGGCCTTTCCTCGATGTTCCCAGTAAAGAAGGCAACATATTATAACTGTCAGTGCCTTCGTCACCACCCATCCTGTAACCTGCCAGCGCTGCGAAAGAGGCAAAAAGATCTACCTGGCTGAAGAGTGCATCGGTGCTTGTGCCAGCTTTTACCTTGCCCGGAAAGCGCACGATAAAAGGGACACGTGTGCCACCATCAAAGGCACTGTATTTGCCACCTCTCAATTTTCCTGAAGGACGGTGGCTACCCAGTTTGCTCACTGCTTCATCGATATAACCATCGTCAATCACAGCTCCGTTGTCGCTGGTTAAAATGACGAGGGTATTATTGGTCAGTTTGAAGCGGTCGAGTGCCTGCATCACTGCGCCAACGGTCCAGTCGAGCTGGAGGATAGCATCTCCCCGTGGACCCATGCCACTCTTACCGGCAAACCTTGAATGTGGTAAACGGGGTACATGGATATCATGTGGTGCGAAGTACAAGAAAAAAGGCGAAGCTTTTTCACGTTCGATAAATGATATGGCTTTTGCGGTAAGCACGTCTGCCATGTCTTCATCAATCCACCTTGCTCTTTTGCCGCCTGTCATCCACCCAATGCGACTTACGCCGTTGATGATCGTGTTGTCGTGACCATGGGAAGGCTTCATTTTTAGCAGTTCCGGGTTTTCTTTTCCTGTGGGCTCGGTGCCAACTTTTTCGCGGTAATTCACCAGGATCGGGTCGGAGCTGTCGAGGTCAACAATACGGTGGTTTTCAAGATAAACACAGGGCACGCGATCACCGGTGGCGGGCATGATAAAACTATAGTTAAACCCGATTTCGAGTGGACCAGGTTTGATGTCGCGGTTCCAGTCGGGACCACCGGATGGGCCAAGCCCGAGATGCCATTTTCCCACCACAGCTGTTTGATACCCTTTTTTCTGGAGCATCCCCGGAAGTGTGGTTATACCGGTAGGAATAATGAGTGCCGCGTCGCCGGGAGCAATGCCGGTTCCCTGCTTGCGCCAGGCGTATCTACCAGTGAGCATGCTGAATCGGGACGGTGTGCAGGTAGCAGATGTAGCATGAGCGTTGGTAAACTTCAGCCCTTGCTTTGCAAGTTGATCCATGTGCGGCGTCTTGATAGCAGTGGCACCATAAGTACCGACGTCACCATAGCCAAGGTCATCGGCATAGATGATGATAATATTTGGTTTGGAGGAAGACTGGGCAAAGAGCACCAAAACCTGCATTAGCAAGGCGAGAAAAATTACATTTCTTTTGTTCATACTTGAGATTGAGAAGCTTGTGATTTAATGTCTGAACTAAACATACTATTCAACACCCGCTTTGTAGTGGGGTTTTCTTTTCGTGAGCGGGAACTCAGCACTCTCGGTGCGGGTGCTGATCATGGTTGATTTGATATTGGCTACCACGGAAGGGAACTGGTCTGCCACATTGAGCGTTTCGCCGGGGTCTGTGGAGAGGTCGTACAATTCGAAAGGCTTTTCGTGAAGCAGGATACCCTTCCATTTCCCCATGAGTATGGCCTGAATGGGACCGGCTTCTTCGTTGATCTCCCAGTAAAAAAAACTGTGCTTCTTCTGAGCGGCCGGTTTACTCAGCAGCGTTGGGAGATAGGATAGACCATCTACGACCCGGGAGGGTTTAATGCCGGCAAGCTCACAGGCAGTAGGAAGAAAATCCCAGGCGGCAACCGGCTCCTTATTGACAGATCCTGCTTTTATCTTGCCGGGCCAGCGTACAGCAAAGGGCATGCGGATACCTCCTTCGTACAAGGTCAGCTTACGCCCGCGGAAGGGGCCATTGCTATTGAAAAAACCGGTGTCGAATGCTGGTCCGTTATCCGAGGTGAACACGATCATTGTTTTTTCATCAAGCCCATTCTTTTTCAGCTCTGTCAGTAGCTGACCTACATACCTGTCGAGCCGCGATACCATGCCTGCATAAGCAGTATGACCTTCAGGGTCATGATAATAATGACCTGACTTAAGTGGTCTTAGCGGCCAACCCAAACCGAGATAGGGTTTTTTTGAATCTGCGGGGACCGTGATTTCATTGTGCGGCACTGTGTAGGGCAGGTACAAAAAGAAGGGTGCGCTTTTATTAGTTCTGATAAATTGAATTGCCTCAGCCGTAAAAGCGTCGTTGGAATACGTACCTTTTTTTTCGGCTGTAATATTTTGCGGGAGCGCTAGTTTGTCGCGGTTTTTCCAAATATAGGAAGGGTAATAATGGTGGGCTTCTGTATGGGTTTTGTAGCCGTAGAAGTAATCAAACCCCTGGTCGAGAGCATTACCCGTCGTATTGCTCTCATCCATTCCCCACTTACCAATGATCGCTGT
>JBGTIL010000124.1:0-14728 GCA_041745695.1 Chitinophagaceae bacterium
CGGCTTCCTTTCTGCTCAAACAAAATAAAGTCAGGATTATTTAGATATGTGTGACAGCCCTTGCGATGAACGAATTTTATTCGCACCTACCGGTTGAAAAATGCGATCGAGATCATGACAGAAAAAGATGTGCTGCTCACAGAAGTCATCTATCGCGCGGGCATCCAAACACAATCCTACCTCTCGATTGCATTCAAATAAGAATTTTTCAAAACGCCCACCCAATTCCTGCAGGTGCTAAACGAATAATTTTCGTTGCATATGCCGGTGCTTCGAACTGTTACCGGGTCAGGGCCGTTTTAATTTGGTCGAGGTGGGTTTGATTATGTATCGATACTTTATCAAATTCATCTTTCAGCGCGGTGCAAATTTATACAGCAAACAACAGAACACATTACTCCAGGCAACACAGTTGGGTGAAAACATCGGCTGTTTAATCAATTAGTTCAATATACATGCAATGTCCGCCGCCTGGGGCCAGGTAAGCGTGGACCACTTCACCAGCTGTTACCTTTCGCTGATTAGTTTTGTAAGCCTCTTTATTAGTTAAAAAATGTGAAGTGGTATCGTCCGCATAAATGTAAAGCATATACTGTTTGTCTTTTTGCAAAAAACTCAAGGTTATTTCGATATTTCGTTCATCCCTGTTAGTAAAACTGGCCACGATCCAGTTTTTATTAGCTCTTCGGGCAACGGATAAGTAATTGTCAATTTTGCCAGCAAGCACCCTGTATTCGTCAAAATTTGGTGGGAGACGACGAATAAAATCAAACATTTCCGGTTTCGCCAAATATTCTTCCGGAACATCAGGCAGGCAAACAAAGCCGGAAAAAATTGCCGACATTTTTGCAAGTTCACCTGCTACTGTACCAGGGACAGCCTCGCCGACTTTTCTTCGCTGAATAGCCTCATTTAAATCGAACCAACCGTAATTCATATCAAGCGGACCAGCCAGCATATTAATGAAGGGTTGATTGATGGCGGATTCGGGATACACAGAATGCTTCCCATCAGCCTGTGCGTGTCCAAATTCACGTGCCAGGACATGTGGCCAAGTTCTATGATCGCCCGAGGGAGGAACTGGATCATCATGAAAAAATAGCATCAACTTATATTTGGCACATAGTGTTATCACCTGCCGGGTGAACAATACTTTGTCCTGTCCGCCACCCTTCATAAAACCATACTTAATACCTACTGCTCCCCAATCATGAAATTGTTTGAGAACCCGCTCTAATCCGTACTTTTTGGCGCCTACATCATTTAAATAAAGGAAAATTCCGATAGCATTTTTGTTGCCGTAACTGATGATCTGCTTTATGTCAAATTCGGGGTTTGCAACAGTTGGGTCCGAGGATTTGTCAAATTCAGGGCCATACCAATTGGCATCTATCAAATGATACTGGATCTTGTTAACTGCGGCAAAGTCAATAAAACGTTTTTGAGACTCTGTGTTTATTTTGTACTCATATCCTCCCGCCGTTTTGTACCCCCAACCACGCCAATTCCAGGTGGACTTACCGGGCCTGATCCATGACACATCTTTAATGGCATTTGGAGGGTTCAGGTTTACGATAAGATCTGATTCAACGAGCTGCAGTTCACTCTCAGCCGTCATAATAACTCTCCATGAGGTACGAGCTGGAAGTTTAACTGCCGAACCAGGCATTACGCTTATAAGTTTATTAGCATCCTTGCTATCCTTTGCAAGGGCAAAAAAAGCCATATCGTCGATAGCAGCTTCAAGAACGGCTATAAAGTTTCCGGTGGGATTTTTATATAAGAACGGCGTTTGTACTGTGTCGGGGAGTTCAGAGAGCTGAGCGGGTCCGAGGTTCTTCCTTTCTCCATTGAAAGACCAGCAGGTACCACCCGGAGTTAAAAGAAACGTTGTCAGATCGTGCTCTATCTCAATACTGTCTTTACCTGCCTGCGCAGGCAACTCATACCGGAAAGCAAAACCATCATTATACACACGAAATAAGATAGCTATTTCCCTGGCCGGCTTTTGCTCTTCCACTAAGACCGTTTTTAACTCGTGGTACTCATTTTTAATGGAAGAGGTTTTTTCCCACAAGGGCTTCCAAACATCTGAATACCTTTTTTTTTTAGCCAAAGAGATTTTAAAGGATTTAAAGCTTTGCTGATTTTTCAACTTTAAACCCAGCGCTGACCACTCAATCAATACATCTTTGCCCTTGGTTAATCTGTAAAAAGGCAGGCCATCTTGTAAAGTAAATTGAAGTTTATTTTTTCCGTTAGGCGATTCGATTTCTAAGGATTGCTGTGCAGCTGCAGTGTGCACCTGAAAAATAGCAATTAAGCTAAATAAGAGTGTTCGCATCATTATTTTTTAATTTGATTGGAGCTCACCATGCTTTTATATAGCGCAGGCACTACGTTTCAACTGATGCTTACCAGATTAATATTGAACTCCTTCATATGATGATGAGGGCAGCCCCGTTCAGTAAGTAATGCGGTTAATGAATAAGGAATGAGCTGAGTTTCAGTTTAATGATACACCTGTTTTCCAAAAGGCAGTAATTCATCGCAAAGATTAGGAGCCATTAGTATCCTGGATTTTGAGTAATATTTCCTTGGCTTATCAAAACTTCCTTTCGAGGAATTGGGTAGAGCAGATTAAAAGGTTTGATGTTATATCCTTTTGCTGTCAGTATTTCTTCTGCTTTTGCAAATCGCTTGAGATCGAACCATCGTTGATTTTCGAATGCGAACTCCCATCTTCTTTCATCTAATAATTTTAATCTGAAAGACTCATAATTCAGAGTTCTGCTTACAACAGGTAAGCCCACTCGTTTCCTAACAGCATCGAGCGCATCATAGGCTTCGGGAGTGGGTGCTTTTCCAGTTTCATTCACCGCTTCCGCAAGCATGAGTAACACATCGGCATACCGCAATAAAGAAATATTATCTTCTGCATTATTTACACTGGTTGAAATACCCCGGTATTTGTACACGAGATACAGTTCAATGCCTTCCTGTGCAGATAAATATTTCAATAGTGTGTATGCCCTTCTGTTGTCGTTCGCCTCATAAGAATTATACAGCTCAAAAGTTGGCAGACAAACACCCTGTCCCGGTGTACCAAGGTAGGATGGACCATAAACGTCTCTGCCTGATCTGTTATCATTTGTTAAAAAGAAGTTGGGATAAGGATTGCCTTCTCCAGGAAAAATGGAAGTATATTGAATTTCAAAAATGCTTTCTGCATTGTTATCTGTATCAAACGTGCCCGCATAGGTAGGCATTAGAACATAGGTATACGGTGCTCTTGTAAGCTCGCGAAGTAAGGGTAAGGCTAGGTTTGCCTGACCATTTGAAAGGTAGACTTTGGAAAGCAAACCTTTTGCTGCACCTCGGGTTGCTCTTCCAACGCTGGCTGGCGGGTACGTTAGTGGTAAAAGCAATGAGGCATCTTTCAAATCCGAAATAATGACTTCATATACTTCCGCTTGTGTGGAACGTGTCAATGCAAACGCCTCTGAGGTAGTAGCAATTGCAGTAAGCGATACCGGTACACCCCCGAACAATTTAACCAGATCGAAATAAAAAACAGCACGCAAAAATTTAGCTTCTCCGATGTAAGAATTTCTCAAAGTAGAATCAGTAAAAGGTATCGCGTGAATCCTACCCAAAAGTTGGTTTGATCGCGCTATGCCTCTGTACAGGGAACTCCAACGATTCTGCAGGAAACTGTTTTGATCTGTGATCTGAAATGTTTCCAGTTCCCGGTAGTCCCCTTTACCCGCATCGCCTTGCCTTGAAGGTTGAATCCGTGCATTATCGGAGATCAGTTCAGTGAGCAGGGCCATATCTTCTGCATAAAAATTACTTTGCAGAGCGTCGTACGTGCCCATTACAGCAAGATTTGCGTCTGCCGGCCCGTTAAACGAGTTTTCGGCACTTGCCTGATCGAGTGGGCTGAGGTCAATAAATTTCTTACAGGATGAAATGAGAACGATGAATAAGCACGACAGATAACAAAAATGGTTATATCTCATAACATAGATTTAGAATGTGATGTTGAAGCCAACAGAATATAATTTTGCCATTGGATAAATGCCAGCATCCACGCCATTTGAAAGAGGGTTACCCCCGCCTGCACCAACTTCCGGATCAAATCCCGAGTATTTTGTAAATGTGAAAAGATTTTGCCCGCTCAAATAAAGCCTTGCGTTGCTGATTCTTAATGCGCTGTTTAGCGAGGATGGAAAGGTGTACCCCACGGTAATATTGGCTATTCTGAAGAAAGAACCATCCTCGATATAAAAATCTGAAGGAACATCTGTTAGGGTGCTGAACCCAAAGATCGCTCTGGGAACATTGCCCGATCCGGGGTTGTCGGGTGATTTCCATCTACCTCTAACAACTCCGTCCTGATTTACATTACCATTTAAGTTGGCTCCGGCGGGATTGTTATTATAGATATCATTTCCAACGATGCCATAGGTGGTTACGTTTACATCTAATTTTTTGTACGATAATGTATTAGAAAAACCAAAATTGAAGTCAGGGTTAGGATTTCCCACAAAATCGAGGTCATTGTTATTTACTACTCCATCATTGTTTACGTCCTTGAATCTTCGGTCACCTGGCTTTGGGAAATTATCCTGTGTTGCATGCTTGTTTATTTCTTCCTGAGAATTAAAAATCCCGTCTGTGACACGCATGTAAAACCGTCCAAGCGGCTGCCCGACAAGAGTTCTCGACGAACCCACGTCTATAAAATCGCCAGCTGCCCCTCCCAGCGCCAGTACCTTATTGCGATTGAAACTGACATTAAAATTGGTGTTCCATTTAATCCTTTTGACGAGGTTTTGTGTATTTACCGAAAATTCTAATCCTTTATTTTCAACCTCACCTACATTCTGAAGCGAGGTACCAAAGCCCGACACTCCGGGAATGTTGACGTTCAACAACAAGCCATTAGTGTTTGATTTGTACACGTCGGTGGTCAGGATGACACGGTTTTTAAACAATCCGATGTCAACACCCACATTTACTGATCTCTTGGTTTCCCATGTTACAAAGGGATTAGCGAGTCGGCCTGCGGCGGTTGCATTTACAACTGTCGGCGTGCTGCCTAAAACATAGCCTATGTTCACAATATTTGGTACAAAAGCATAATTAGGTATACTGTTATTTCCCGAAATACCATAACTCAACCTCCACCTGAATTCCGAGATGCTTCTGCTGTTCTTCATGAAAGCTTCCTCAGACATACGCCAGGCAATGGCGCCAGAAGGAAAAAGTCCGTATTTGTTCTCGGCCCCGAAGCGCGATGAGCCGTCTCGTCTCAGTGTTCCTGTCAAAATATATTTATCAGCTATTGCATAGTTCACGCGGCCGAACGTGGAAAGGAGTGACCATTGACTTCTATTTTCCACCCCAGCGTTAACGATGCCGGCTGCAGAGATATACGGTACGTTGTCATTGGGAAAATTGATGCCTGCCACCTGAATAAACTGGTAATCATTTTTTTGAACAGAAAAACCAGCGATGGCTGTGATCAGGCCATCACCCAGTGTTTTGTTATACGTCAACAGGTTTTCATTCAACCATTCCATTTCTTGCGCCGAGCTGGCAATTCCGGAGGGAACGTTTGGTGGAGCAGTTCCAGCTCTACCTGTTTTGGAACTTAAAAATCGGTGAGTACGATTAAAATTTGCGTCGATACCAAGCGAGGTCCTGAACTTTAGATTTTCTGATATTCTATATTCAAGAAAAATATTACCCAGAACCCTGCTTTGGGAAAGATCATATTGGTCTTCGTTCGCTTTAGCAACCGGATTGTCTACGGCTCCAATGCTGCCTAAACCCTGGGGACTACGAAGTGCAAGGGGATTGGTATAGGTGCCGTCGGTATTATAAGGACCGATGAGCGGCGGAAGGCGCTGAGCGAGTCCAATTATGGCCCCAGAAAAATGCCCGTCAGTATTAGCTTCACTATTAATGCTATAGGAGGGTGTTAACCTTACTCCTACGTTTACTTTACTGTTCAGCCTTGTATCTACATTTATCTTTACCGCATAACGTTTAAGAAAGGTTTCAATTACTACCCCATTGTTACTCAGGTGACTTGCCGATATCGCATATTTGGTGTTCTCGTTACCACCGGTAAAGGCCAAATTGTAATTCTGGACGCTTCCGGTCCGGAAGATTTCATTCTGCCAGTCAGTGTAGGTCCATCTGCTAGGGTCGAAATATATCGGAGCAACCGTGTAAGTTCCCCTGGATGCATTCGGCGTAGCAGCATTGCCACCACTCTGCAGCCACCCATTGTTTCTTGATTCAATATGAAACGCTACGAATTCCTCGGCATTAAACACATCAACTTTTTTCGTCACACTTTGTAATCCTGCATAACTGTCAAAAGTGATTTTCGCTCTTCCTGCTTTACCCGATTTAGTAGTTACGATAACCACCCCATTGGCTCCCCTTGACCCGTAAATTGCTGTGGCAGAGGCATCCTTCAGTATATCGATGCTTTCAATATCAGACGGATTTATAGAATTCAAGGGATTAAAGCTCACCGGCAAAGCATCTGTGCCTCTCACCCCACCAGACACAGGAAAGCCGTCAATCACATATAGTGGATCATTTCCTGCCGTAATGGAGCTGCTGCCCCTTATCCTCACGGTTACTCCAGCTCCGGGAGCACCGGTATTTTGCACCACCTGTACACCAGCCGCCTGCCCCTTTAAGGCCTGGTCGATACCGGTTACAAGTTGATTTTTTATCTGATCCTGGGAAACAGACACAACAGACCCGGAAATATCCTTCCTTCTTTGCGTGCTGTACCCAACCACTACCACTTCATTCAAAGTATTCTGGCCTGGAACCATGGTTATAGTATAGTCACCAAGACCGGTAAGGACTAATTCCTGCGTAACGTATCCGGCATAAGAAAACAGTAAAATGTTCTTTCCTTCGGGAACATTAATGAAGAAGTTTCCGGTCTGATCAGTAGTGACTCCTGCGTCTGAATTTTTGATGTTAACTGACACACCGAGCATTGGTTGTCCTTTTTCATCGAAAACCTTTCCCTGTACAGCTACGAAAAAAAGCAGCTTTTCACCCGACAGGGGAATATGATTGGCCCTAGTTTCGACAGGAAGACTAAGCGCCAAAATTAAAAGGTATATGAGGCTCGTCCCTAAAACGAAATGACGTGTCATATTTGGAGGTTTGATGATTACAAATAACTCTAATTTCCATCAGCATTAAAGGCACGCAGCGTTCATTTACTTGCATCCATAGCGCAATACTTCGCCTAATGACAAATTTGACGCTCGCAGGCTAATGAATTTGGGAGGTTATGCGGACAACGCAGTAATATTTAGGGCATGGTTACAAACCAGAAGAACACAAGCGCGATTTCTTTGTTTTTGAAAAATCGCAGACCCTTCTGCTTCCAATACTTCACATCTGCTGACCGCAGGTGGCAGTAGCAGTTCTGATTGTTGTATTTATCGTTCAAATTGAAGTTATTTGGGGATTTATAACTAATTGTGACCCACTTTTATTCAACAGGATTGCTTAGTGCGTTCAGGTTCTTTTGTCTGCCCTGTAACCTGTGCAGAATTTGAGCAAAAATCTACGGAAAGCCTACTCAAACCCTGCCTGCTCAACCGACTGTTAATTTTAAAATATGCTTTCGATGAAAAAATTAAAAGTTATTGCATTCGATCCAAGTACACACAGGAGGAAATTAGCAAGCTTCATATTTTCCCTCTTATTTCTTAGCAGTAGCTACGTCAGTTCTTCCCAACAACGAAGTAAACCTGTGAACATCCTGGTTATCGTTGCGGATGATATGTCGAAGAACGCCGGTATATACGGCGAAAAGGCGATTAAAACCCCCGGAATTGACGGTGTTGCAGCGGCTGGCGTTTTCTTCAATAACGCTTTTTGTACCGCAGCCTCTTGTTCCCCTTCCAGAGCTAGTATTCTAAGCGGGAAATATCCGCACGAACTCGAAGAAGGTGGAAATCTTTGGGGAACCTTCCCTTCAAAATTTCCTAATTACACCAGAACTCTAAAAAACGCCGGGTATGTGATTGGGTTGACAGGCAAGGGTTGGGGACCGGGACAGACCCTGCCTGGAGGTTATAAGAATAATCCTGCAGGACCTGACTTTAAAAGTTTTGATGAATTTATCAGCGCAGTCCCGACAGATTCTCCATTTTGTTTTTGGCTAGGCCCGGCAGATCCCCACCGTCCGTATGATGGGAACCTTAAAAAAAACACCGAAATAGATAGATCCAAAATCAAAGTGCCCGCCTGGTTACCGGATAATGCGATAGTGAGAGAGGACCTGACGGACTACCTGGCCGAGGTCAAACGCTTTGATGAAACTATAGAGAATGCCATCAACTTGCTGAAACAAAAAGGATTGTATGAAAATACGTTGGTAATTATAACCTCCGATAACGGAATGCCATTTCCGAGAGCTAAGGCAAACGTTTATGCTTCCGGTAGTAATGTTCCACTGATCATGAGTTGGGGTGATCACTTCACAAAAGGTTCCTCTTATAATGAATTGGTAACCCTGGCTGACCTTGCTCCTACTATCCTCGATGCAGCGAATGTCACTGCTCCAATACCGTCTACCGGCAAATCACTGTTGCCTTTGCTTGAGCGAAACAAGAAAGACAGAAGATTTGATGAGGTATTTCTTGAGCGTGAGCGCCATGCCAATGTAAGAAAAGAAATGCAGAGCTATCCAGTAAGGGCTGTGCGCACGAAAGACTATTTGTATGTCGAGAACCTCCGGGCAGAGCGATGGCCTGCCGGTGATCCAGACTACAACGTGCCCCCGTCTCCCTTTGGTGATATTGACAACGGAGGTTCTAAAGAATTTTTAGTAAGCAACCGCCAAAATCCGGATTATTCAAAATGGGTAATATTAAGTCTGGAAAAGCGACCCTCGGTGGAGCTTTATATTCTTAAGAATGATCCCGATCAAATGAATAACGTGGCTGCGGAGCCGGCAAACAAAGAGATCCTCAGAAAGCTTAAAAATAAACTACTACAATGGAGAACAAGAACCAATGATCCATTGCTCAAGTCAGATACCGACATTTTTGATACCTATCCCTATTACGGACGGAAAGCGAATACAGTGGAGTAATGCGCCAACGATGTCGCGAAGACCTCAAACACATCTTTAAAAAGTCGCCTCACTGTTGATTGGTTTTTCTCGGCAGCGGCGTCATAGACGTTAGTTTAGGAAAAAGGTCCGGGACTTGCCACTTCTGCTTTGTCTGAAGTGACTGCATCTTCTTAGCTATGGGCTGTTTAATATGTAAAGCGTTTGGGTGCTCGTGCACTTTGAGCAGACCCTTTGCTAGTTTCCCAGCGACTGATTATAGTGAACTGGGTTCTTATCGTACTTATTTTTAAAAGCTTTATTGAAATACGACGCACTCGAAAAACCACACTTGTACATGACCTCAGAAACTGAAAAGCCTTTGGTTGCCAACAGTTGTGCTGCTCTTTTGAGACGGATATCAAGAATAAACATTTGGATGGACATTCCTGTGAGCTCCTTAATTTTCCTGTAAAGAACGGGTCTGCTGAGCGCGGCTTGCTTACACAATAACTCGACAGAGAATTCAGAATCGTCGATATTTGTTTCGATAATCGCAATCACTTGATTCATTATCTGCTCGTCCCGCGTTACAAATGAAACGGGTGCAGGATTTAAAGCTACATCATTTGTCAGTTTGATACGTAACAGGTCTCGGTGCCTGATGGTGTTTTTGATTTTAAGATGAAGTTCTTTGAGGCTAAATGGTTTGCTGATGTAATCGTCTGCCATTCCTTCAAAGCCTTCCAGCCGGCTCTGTTCGGTATTTCTGGCAGTAAGCATGATTACAGGAATGTCGTTCGTCGCCACATTGCTTTTAACTGCTTTACACAACGCAAATCCATCTAAGTCTGGCATCATAACGTCGGTTATTATAAGAGCGGGTTTCTTTTTGTTCAGCATTTTTAATGCTTCGCGTCCGTTCGACGCAGCGAAAACTTCATACTCAACATTGAGCTCTTCCTCTAAAATTTCTCTCAAATCCTCATTATCATCAACGATCATTATTACAGGTTTTTGAGTTCTTCCACTTGCACCTTCATGCGCAAGTGAAACCTGTATTTGTATACCCGCTTCCTCTTCTTCTATAAAAACTTCCTTGAGTGCAGCCGGCAACTGAATGGTAAAGCAAGTAAAAGAAATACCTGTCTTACAGTCACGATCGCTCCTAACTCCTATCGTTCCTGCATGCAAGTTCACTAAGGACCTACATATTGATAATCCAAGACCGGTGCCCCCTCGATTTGACCCGCTAACCTGGTAAAAGGGCTCAAAGACTTTTTCGCAGTCCAGCGGGCTTAATGCGGAACCTGAATTTGAAATATTTATTATTAATGAATCTCGCTCTAAATAACTCGTGAAGTTGATCTCTCCCCGCTCCGGCGTAAACTTTAAGGCATTGGACATTAAATTTACAAGCACTTGTTCCATCTTAAATACATCCAACAGACAAGTTGTGTTTACCGGCACCTCATGGAGGAAACGGATGTTCTTGCTCGCAATCAGCTCTTGGAACTGGATGAAAATGTTTCCAAAGAAGAGGGAAATATTTACAGCTTCTTTTTGCAATTCCAACTTGCCTAACTCGAGCTTTCGAAGATCAAGTATCTGGTCGATCATATGTCTCAGACGTTCAGTACTCTTCTGTATCACAACGAATTTATTGTGAAGGTGTTCAGAAAAGGTTGGGTTTTTTACAAGTTGTTCAATTGGCGATGTTATGAGAGTTAATGGTGTACGCAACTCATGTGAGATGTTTGTAAAAAAGTGCACTTTGTCTTCGTATAACTTTATTTCCTGTTCCTGCCTGGACTTTTCGAGTTGCAAGGTATGCTTCACTTTAATGCGTATGAGCGTGTATCTCCGTTGTAGAAACAATGCCAGTATTAGGATTGAAGCGTACAAGAGATAGCCGTACTTACTGGCCCAGAAGGAAGGAACAACATTTATTTTCAATATTAGTGCTTCTGCATTCCATGCTCCCTCACCACTGGAAGCGGTTACTTTGAAAGTATAATTGCCTGGAGGCAATGCTGTGTAATTCACAAAGCGCTTCCCGCTGTTTGTATATATCCAATCCTTATCGTAGCCAACAAGCATGTGGCGGTAAACAATCTGTTTGAAATCATGGCTGTGAATGCTTGCGAACTCCAGTCCAAAGTTTTTTATTTTATGATTAAGGGTGATTTCTGAAGTATAAGGCAACGTGTTCTTCAGTATGACCTCCCCTTCCACCTCGCTACCCGGGTGTATAATAAGATTGTTAATGAAAAGATTAGTGAACTGTGGTTTGAACGCAATTGTTTTTTTCTTTATGTTTTCGGGGTAAAAAATATTGAATCCGTTGATTCCTCCGAAGATCATTTCGCCATTGTTACTCCTGTGCGCAGCCCAAACTTTGAACGCGTTGCTTTGTAGACCGTCACTGGCATTATAATATGAGAAGGATTTGTTTTTGGGATTATATTTGGTAAGCCCTATACTTCCAATCCAAAAATTTCCTTCAACATCTTCCAGAAGGGTCTCGATGTCATTTGTGAGCAGACCAGTGCGGGTAGTGATAGTTTCAAAACTAACGTCATTATTCTCATCCTCTACGACCCGGCTTAGTCCGCCGCCAATCGTGCCTGCCCATATTTGATCGTTCTGATCCTTGTGGAGTAAGGAGACCCAGTTGGAGTATAATTGGTTATTCCCTGTTCCAGCCTGAATTCGTTTCAAACTGATAGTGGAAAAATTTTCGTTGTTTAGCTCAAGTCTGCTAATCCCTGACTTAGTAGCCAGCCAAATAGTAAGCGTGTGCCCGCTCTCACCTTCAACGAGTACGATATCATTCAGAAAACTTGTATTGAGGCTGGAATATTTAGACGACACTTCCATGCTCGAGTAAATCAACTGACCTGTTTCTTTATAGCAGAATAAACCTTTCGAAGTAACAACCCATACTCTGCCTCGCCTGTCCTGAATAATTTTGTTTATCCGGTATGGATAAGCAGCAGGTATCTCTAAATTGATTGCCCTTTCAACAGATCTGATCACCAAATCCTTTGAATTTAAAAAATAAAGGCCCTTTTCACTGCCTATCCAGAGACCACTTTTATTATCGACGAATAGGGCAGTAACAGAATTATCAATATTTCCGGCCTGATCTTTTGCTCCGACCTGATAGAGTTTAGCAGTGTTCCTCTGCCGGTCGAAAATGGCCAGCCCCTTTTTACGAACCCCTATATACAAATTCGAATGCTGATCAGCAGCGAAACAAAGCGGCCGCTTAAGATGAAAAAGCTCTCCTTCATTGAAATTCGCGGGATAAGATTTGAAGGTGCTTCCATGTTCGTTGATCACTTTGATCCCAGATCCTAAGGTGGAAATAAAAATACTTGAAGAACGGTCCTTAAAAATATTTTTGACAATGTCCTTGTTATGCTTCTCGTTCGCAACAAAAGAATAGTTCTTTAAAACGCTCCCGGACATGCTGCAACGAATGATTCCGTCGGAATAAGTGCCAACCCAGATCGAACCAGGCTTGTCAACCAGCAATGAAGTCACCTTAAAGCTATTAAGCCTTTCCAAATGGAAATCAAGAAGATCGATTTTAAATAAGCCTTGTAGAGAGCCTACCAGAATATGAGTATTATCAAAGCCAACCACTGAATGTACATTGTTAATAGTATTTCGGTATTTTGATTGAAAACTCTTCCAGCTGGCAGCTTTGTAATAGAGGGCACCCAATGTTCCTATCCAAAGTCCGTTATTTTTATCCTGATAGATTGACTGTATAATCTTTTCATTAGCTAATAGCACTTTAGTAAATTGTAGTCTGTCAATTTTCTGGCCAGTGATCTTTGCAACAAACAGCCCGTTTTCTGTCCCGACCCATAATGTCTGGTCTTCCACAAGCTTGACAGATAATATTACTTTTTCATGTTGCCCCTCGTCACTCAACAACATTCTTGTAAACTTGCCCGATACAAGATTCATGAAATTCAAACCTCCACCTTGCGTTGCGATCCACAGGCCATTTCGGCTTACATCCAGCTCTATCCCGGTAATGCGGTTGTTACTAATGGAATGAGGATCTGCATGATCGTTCCGGTAAATCACCATGTCAGTACCGTCGTATCGGCAAAGCCCGTCCGTGGTGGCAAACCATAGAAAACCTTTATTATCCTGCACAGTACAAGTAGCATCCGTGTGAGGCAGACCATTGTTTATCGTAAATTCCCGGTAATCTTTGTTCTGCGAGGTAGCAACTACATGAAACAACAACAACAACGCTGTTATAACAAGGCGTCTTCTAGCAAAGAATAAATCTCTATTCATCAATAGATGTTGAACCAATGACCATTAGGGAAATATACAGCAATTATTAACCTATCAACCATGTAGCTAAGAATGGCGAATCAGTCTTTTCACCGAAACAAAATCACCGAGATAACTCTTCAATGAACTCGCTACAACCATTTTTGATGAACAGTAATTACTTTTTGAAGGGCAACACGTCTGGTGCCAGCTTCATTTTACAGCAGATTTGCCAGTCGCTTTCCTGAAAGCCGGGCCGGGTCGGTTGAATGTGATTCAGTCCGCAATTGAAATTCCTTAAAAGCGATCGAGATCATGATAGAGGAAGATGTGCTGCTCACAGAAGTCATCTATCGCGCGGGCATACAAACACAATCCTACCTCTCGATTGCATTCAAAAAAGAATTTTTCAAAACGCCCACCCAATTCCTGCAGGTGCTAAACGAATAATTTTCGTTGGATATGCCGGTGCTTCGAACTGTTACCGGTTCAGGGCCGTTTTAATTTGGTCGAGGTGGGTTTGATTATGTATCGATACTTTATCAAATTCATGTTTGAGCGTTCTTAACCCCGTTTGGCTGTGAACAAACTGATTGGCACCCGAGGAAGCATAGTATTGCCGGGCAAGGAAGATCGTGATTTGCCGGTTGGCAATATAGCTTGCCTTACTCAGTTCGAGCGGGAAGTTGTGGTACTCCAGGCGGGCGCACCAGGTGTCCTGGTCAAAAGCCCAAACCATGCCGCCAGGTTCAGCAATCGCACGCCTGATCCTGTCGAGCATCACCGAATCCGCATCGGTGAGGTGTACCAGTATTTGCTTAATGGTCCATTTACCAGGTGCATAGGTTTTTATGAGATCGCCCTGCGGCAGATCAAAAAACGGCAGCGTATCATTCTGGGTGTTGGTGAGGGAAGTAAGTAGGTCCATAAATAGGTTGATGTGCGGTAGGATTACGAAAGGACGCAAACATAGGTCGTGTCAAAAATAGTTTTTCTCAGCGAGGTGCTGTGATTCTCCAGTGGTAGCAGATCAAAAAAGATCAGGCGAAAGGTTTGAGGAGCCTATCGATGTAGCATACACCCGCCACCGCTAGGTCGGTAGTTTACTTCCCGCAAAAAATCTAATCTCCACCAGAAGGATTGGAAACTTTCAAAAAAAGCTATAATTTGCAACAACGTTTCATTTGAAAGGTAAAACTATCATACGGAAGTTTTTGGCTGTGGTGCTCCTGCTGACTTTTATACTCGGCACTGCACCCCGTAACTACCTGCACGATCTGCTGGCTGATCACACCGACGAATACTCATTTCATC
>JBGTIL010000125.1:0-4494 GCA_041745695.1 Chitinophagaceae bacterium
TAGCCGGGGCAGGGGAAGCAATTATATTTATGGAAGCGCGAAGGCTGCTTTCACTGCTTATCTTTCTGGTCTTCGCAACAAACTATTTGAGAGCAATGTCCACGTAGTAACGGTACTTCCCGGCTTTGTAAATACAAAGATGACAGAACATTTGAACCTTCCAAGGCCTTTGACCGCGCAGCCAGAAGAGGTTGGACTGGCTGTATATGATGCCGTAGTAAAAAAAAGTAATACCATTTACGTAAAGTGGTTCTGGAAATGGATCATGCTGATCATTACCGCAATACCCGAAGCTATCTTTAAAAAGAAAAAGCTTTGACAAGGAACATTGCTTTCTTTGATTTCGATGGTACCATTACTACAGTGGATACACTACTGGAATTTATAAAGTTCTCTAAAGGGAGGCTCCGGTTTTATGCCGGCTTTCTTTTTTGTAGTCCTTACTTACTGGCATATAAAGTGCGCCTTATTGCAAATCATGTAGCGAAAGAAAAAGTACTCCGGTTTTTTTTTAAAGGCACTTCCCTTCAAGACTTTGATATATGCTGCAGCCAGTTCTCTGCAACGCAATTGCCCCGGCTTATTCGCCCGGGAGCTTTACTTGAAATAGAACGCTTGAAAAACCAGGATTTCCTCGTTGTGATTGTTTCTGCCTCTCCTGAAAATTGGATACGGGAGTGGGCTTCAAAAGTAGGTGCTGAGCTGCTCGCAACAAAGCTTGAAGTGCAGCAGGGAATCCTTACTGGAAGGCTTTTAGGAAACAACTGTTATGGCAACGAAAAAGTAAGGCGCATACAAAGCAGCTACCAACTTGATCTATACGAAAAAATATACGCTTTTGGAGATACCGCTGGAGATAAGCCTATGTTGGGTTTAGCTACCTCCGCGTTTTATAAACCATTTAGAAATTAACAAGGTCATCCTGTTGGATGACCTTGTTGTTTGACTTTGTTTATCGACAAATAATATGCTGCGCATGTTGAAGTCCGTTACCTCTTATCTGTAACAGGTACACGCCAGACGGAATGCCTGCAGTTTTATCTATCCTGAACTGCGCGCTGTTGTTCGTTTGAAACTTTTGATTGTATACTGTTACACCCGACGCATTGGTTAAAGTGATTTGAAGTTCGCCGGTGTGCGGTGTCGAAAGCTCAAGGTTAATGATCCCGTTTCTGACCGGGTTTGGAAAGACCAACGCCTCTTTTCCTCTTCCGGTGTTCACTGCCACTGTACGCGAGTAATGCGCCCTGGCTCCGGGTTCTGCGTACTGAAGCCTGTAATAGTTTCGTCCTTTTTTCGCTCCGGCATCTGTGTACTGGTATTGATGGGTACCCGTTCTTCCTGCTATGGTTGTTACCGGTTGAAACGTTCTGCCGTCTGTACTCCTTTCGAGAATGAAAGTACTTTCTGTTTCTGTTGCAGAAGCCTTCCAGCTTAATTCAATTGCGTTGCCTTTGGCAAGTGCGCTGAATTGCAGAATTTTGATCGGCAAAATAGAATTCATGATCCATGTAGGGTCACTTGCTTCTGCTGCTAAAGTACCACCCAGTGTGCCATCGAAAGAACTGGCTGCGGTGGCGTCATTAGTAGTTTGACCCATACCTTCATTAAAATGGAATAAGGCAATAGTATTGGCATCCGTCGTGAACTCGCCTGGAGGCGGGGTGAAGTTTGCGGTGTAACGTACCACGTTTGAAATGCGCAGTTCTTCAATATTACCGTTGAAGTAAGGATCGGTTACAAATTGTGACCTCCCCAGCCAGTTTTGATCTGTCATGAGTAAGGACGCCGGCCGGAGGGTCATCATGGTGTTGGTGGCGCTTAGAACACCGTTGACGTAAAGCTTACCGGTATTCGTAGCATTATCAATGGTGACAGCAACGTGTGTGTAAACGTTGAGCGGCAGGGGTGTTGCGCTTTCCAGAATTTGCGCACCTGCTCCTTCACCGGTAATGGTGATGGCAAACCTTACACCAGTCAGTCCTTTCGGGCTTAAGAACATAAACTCGTTGGTGCCCTTTCCAAAATCAAATACTTTTTGAAAATCGGCGCCACCGCGCCAAAGTACATACTGCTCTATTGTAAAGTCGGCATTGATACTGGACACGATACCGGTGGGAAAGCTAAGAAAATCGTTCGTTCCGTCATAGGAGAGGGCGTTGCCCGAGGCCTGTGCACTGGCGCCCAAAGGTTGAAAAATTGATAAGGAAAAGAATGCAACAAGAAGATAAGAGTAGAGTTTAGGCATAGCTTGTAGTTTATTTGTAAAACGTTTGTGTGGATCTTTCCAGAATTAAGATTTAAACGTTTTTCAGAGGTATAAACTGCAGCAGTGGATTGCGCAAATATAAAGAACTTGGCTACTCTGGTGATCATATATAATAAAATCTTCTTTCTCTTACCTGACATCAAAACAAAACATTAGAATATTTACATATGAATAAAGTGCTTACGAATACGAAAGAATGCAAAAATCTACTCTTAGTATAATTACGTAAGTAGGGGTGAGGGAAAAAAAGCAGTAAATCTTCTCTCAAAAGATAGGAAAAAGGAAAAAGATTTCTATTTTGTGCTTTATTCTCCGCTTCAGTTTCACTGGAGCTCCTGGTATACTTGAAATAACCACCTTCTATCATCCTCTTGAATTCCGCGGTACCAATTTCGAATGAAATCTCTACGTTCATTGAGCGTTTCAAGACTGTGTTCAACAGCCCTTGATCAATAAGAATGTCAATTTTTATTAGAAGATTTTTCGTATCCCTAATTATAATGCCCTGAATCATGAGAACACTTAGCAGAATTTTTTTTCTTTTAGTAATGGCCTGTACCGGACTTCACCAGCAGGCACAAGCCCAGAGCATTTTAGATCCTGCCGACCCGGTGATCACTTACAACGCAGCAACGCCTCCCACACAACCTGTTTGGGGCGATATCGGAAAGTGGGTCAGGAAGGTCAGACTTTCCTGGAACACCACTGCTTATAAAGCCTACATCTATAAAGGTGTTGCGTTCCGGCTTAAGTTCCCTAAAACTTATAACCCGACTGCTGCCGACGGCAAGAGGTATCCAATGCTGGCGTTTCTGCACGGCCTGGGTGAAACTGGTCCGATCTACGACAATGAATTTCAACTGTACCACGGTGGACAGTTTTTTATGAATTCTGTCAACAGTGGTGCTTTTGACGGATACGTCCTTGCCATACAAAGCCAGGGTTTTTTTGGCGCTACCCACTACCAATACATTACCGAGATCATCAATTACATGATCATCAACAATAAGCTTGACCCGTTCCAGGTGAGTGCCAACGGTTTGTCGGCAGGCGGTCAGGGTACATGGGAGTTTCTGATTAATCATCCAACCTACCTATCGGCAGCACTGCCAATGTCGTGGTCGTCGGTAGGTTATAAAGAGCCTGCAATTGTCAATACGGTTAAATACACACCGATGTGGCTTTTCCAGGGAGGCTTGGACGGATCGCCTGCGCCATCTACTACCCACCAGGTAAGAGATGCAATTTTCGCTGCAGGAGGAAACCTGAAGTATACAGAATATCCGAAACTGGGACATGGAACCTGGAACCAGGCCTGGAGCGAACCAGACTTTTTTCCGTTTATAAAAAGAGCTTATGCGGCTAATCCCTGGACACTCACCGGCAGAACGGAGTTTTGTCCGGGCGACCCAATAACCGCAACACTTGGTCTCCAGCAAGGCTTTGCCGCTTACGAATGGAGGAAAGACGCTGTACTGCTGCCGGGAGCTACAACCAACTTGCTGTCTATTAATAGTATTGGCGTTTACAGTGCCCGGGTGCAGATGAATGGTGTTTGGTCCGACTGGTCGCGTACACCTGTTCAAATAAAAATTAAAGCACCTACTGTTTCACCTGCCATCACAGTTAGCGGTATTGCCAGCAAAGTGTTACCTGCACTCGATGGAAGTACTACAGTTAAACTAGAGGTACCTGCAGATTTCGTTAGTTACATATGGCAAAAGGAAGGCAGTACCGCCACCCTGAGCACAAGCAGGTACTACGATGCTCCTGTAGGCAGCTACAAAATAAAGGTTACCGAGAAGTTTGGTTGCTCCAGTAACTTTTCTGAACTGTTTACTGTCATCAATGCTAATGGTCCTAACAAGCCCGACGCTGCTACCAACCTTATTGTATCCACCTTATCACAAACTGCATTAAAATTAGACTGGAGCGATAATCCAACTCCCGCCTTTAATGAAACGAATTTTGAAATTTACCAGGCAGGCCGTGCCGGTGGTCCCTACCGGTTGGTTGCGCTCACAGGCCGTGATGTAAAAACGTACACAGCCAGTGGCCTGAACGCAAATTCTGCGCACTTCTTTAAGGTCAGGGCAGTTAATAACACCGCCGCTGCAGCTCCATCCAACGAAGCTGGCGGAACAACCGTTGCCGACATCAAAGCGCCTACGGCACCCAAGGATCTGTTCGTTACTGGTACAACGCCTACTTCCATTTCGTTAACC
>JBGTIL010000126.1:0-5873 GCA_041745695.1 Chitinophagaceae bacterium
TGCTTATCCAAAGGGCCCCATCGACATCAGTGATCGATTAGAAGAACTTCCGGAAGACGAGTCAGTACCCTTCCTGGAAGACTGGAAATGGATACACACGCCGGGTCACACGCCAGGTCATATCAGTTTGTTTCGCGAGAAAGATGCGGTGTTAATTTCAGGTGATGCCTGCGTCACCACTATGCAGGAGTCGGTGCTTGCAGTGATTACGCAGAAAAAATACGTATGCGGTCCTCCCAAATATTTTACCCCCGACTGGGGTGCGGCTGCCCGCTCCGTGCGCGAACTGGCCTCTCTTGAGCCCAATGTAATTGCCTCAGGCCATGGACAGGCGATGTATGGAGATGAGCCAAGGAAGGAGCTTCACAAACTGTCACGTGATTTTTGGAAACTCGGCATGCCTGCTACCGGCAGGTATGTGAAAAAGGCTGTCGTTTTCAATGAAGAAGGAATGGCTACAAGTATTCCCAAGGCTGGTTCTGGCTTCGCACTACGTTTGCTCGGCGCCGCTGCCCTGCTTGCTTTGGGCTATGTCATTTATAAGCAGCGGAAAACCACCACCGGCTTTCAGAAACTGGCTTCCAATCATCTGGGCAAATCATTGATGGCAAGTTCTCTTGCCGTTATAGGAGCGTCAGCTCCGGCAAGCGCCGCTTTGCCAGCCATTCCGCTGATCCCTGCCATTTAAAAACCTGGTTCAGTGAGTAAGAGGTTCTTCCCAACGGAGGAACCTCTTCTATTACAGGAGCTGCCTTTTGTATAGCTGGATTGTATTTTCCAATCCAAGGTACAAGGCATCGCAGATCAGTGCGTGACCGATACTTACTTCCAGCAAACCAGGCAGTTGCTGCGCGAAAAAGCCAAGATTGGACCGATTGAGGTCATGACCGGCATTGATCCCCAGGTTCAACGATACCGCTTTACGGGCAGCTTCAATGTAGGCTGATATTGCGCTTTCCTTTCCATCGCTGTACCCGGCCGCGTAGCCTTCCGTATACAACTCAATTCGGTCGGTACCTGTTGCCGCAGCGCCTTCAATCATTTCAGTGACGGGATCAACAAAAAGCGAAACCCTGATGCCTGCCTTTTTAAAAAGGGCAACCGTCTGCTGCAGGTACTCCTGGTGTCGCACTGTGTCCCAGCCATGGTCGGAAGTCAATTGTCCATCGGCGTCTGGCACCAGGGTTACCTGGTGAGGCAAAGTCTCGAACACGAGGTCAATAAACTTTTGTTCCCTCGGGTTACCCTCGATGTTGAATTCTTTGGTTACGATCTTTTTAATATCACGTACATCCTGATACCTAATATGTCTTTCATCCGGACGGGGATGAACTGTGATTCCATCCGCACCAAACCGCTCAACATCCACTACGGTGCGGAGCAAATCGGGGTTATTACCCCCCCTGCTATTGCGGAGCGTAGCAATTTTATTAATGTTGACACTCAATTTGATCATGCTTCAAAGGTAGCAGTAAAGGATGCTCTGGCACTTACAACCATCAACGAATAGAGGAGGAGAGGAGATAGGTCGGTCGGGTTTATGGAATAGCCTTCCAGGTATGATCTGCCAACTTTTGAACGGCAGCAACGAATTCAGCAAAGGGCATAGAGGCACCCCATTCCTCCGGTGAGATCATGGAGAGAACATGGCTGTCGTCTTTTTTCTTATAAAGGAAATATACCTGGCCAATCTCTGGTTTAAATGACAGCTTTGCGGCATATATGAGGTAGGCGAGTTCTTTCCGCTGATGGATCTCTTGTGCCTGGCGTGCCAGGAGCTCCACCTGCTCCCGGATCTGCGCCAGGTGCATGTTGGTTTGCTCTTCCATTGCGAGAAGCGCCTTGTGCCTCATAATGCCTTCATTGTTGGGGCGGACCACAACTCCGGAAGCCGAGGCGGCAAAGGGAAGCACGCTCATTTGGCGGTGGTAAATTTCGGTGTTCATGTAAGCATCTCCGGCAGGGGTGATCCCTTGATGTTCTAACTGGAGGTAGCCGCTGGGAAGGAGCGAATGATTTACCTTAAGCGTAGTTTGGTCGCCCTGGAAAACACTCACTTCCAGGTTCAAACTATCGATACGGGTGAGTTGAACATTGTCGCCGAGGAGGGGGTCAGGCAGTGGTCGCTGCTCACCGCCGGCGTCGACGCTGTATTGGAAATTAAAGCCTTGGTTTTCGAGTGTTATCCAACTTTGCTTAATCGTAAGCTCGTGATTCTCAATATTTTTCTCTACCTGGTATAAACCGCTTTTGGGTCGGGTGCCCCATTCGTAAGTGCCCCTTTCAGGGAAAAGCTGCCAGCGGCCAATAAAATTATAGGCGGAATTCATACGGCTAAAACAATTGATTGTGCTTTTTGTTGCAGTCTAGAAGCGGAAGTCTTTCTGCAGTACCGTGAAGTGGATGGGCTGGCGAGGTTTACCAAATTGGTCTCCTTCGGGAAAAGGCTTTACGACTCCTGTATCAATATATCCCCGCCTTTGATACCAGGCAATTAACTCTGTTCTCAAGGGAATGACATGCATGATAATAGTGGTAACCCCGATATTTCGGGCATGTTTTTCAGAACCTTCCAGCAGTGCCTTACCAATTCCCTGGGCTTGGGAAGCTGGCGATACGGAAAGCATACCCAGGTACAGTTCAGACTCTTGGAGTTCCAGACAAACACAACCCAGGCACAGCCCACCGGAGTCGATGTATTTTAAAATAGTAACGTTGTTGTTGTTGAGGAGGTCGGTGAGTGCCGCTTCGGTGATACGTACGGAACCGGATATGAGATCTGCCTCATGTGTCCAGCCTTGTCTGGCCTCGTCGCCCCGGTAGGCGTTATTAATTAATTGGGAAAGCATCGGTTCGTCCCCCGGTTGGGCAGTGACTAGTTGATAAGATATGGTCATCGACCAAAGATAAGCCCCCAGTCAGACGAAGAATTGCATAGGCAGATTCAGCAATGAGCGGCCCGGTTGGAATCAGACAAAAAGCAATAAGAGAAATGATATTTTAATCGAAAAAGGGAAATGAGCCAATCGTCAGCTCGAAGAAAGCTCCTTAACTGTTTACTTCAAGATAGCTTGAAATCAGGATATAAAAGCTGGCGCCGATGAAGGAAAGAACAAGTACGATCATAGCAATGGCGGCTCCAAGTCTAAAATCTTCACGCGGTTCTTCGATTAAGCCTTTTTTCTTAAGTAAGAGTTTCATGCAAGATGATTTACCTTATGCTTGGAAAACTGTGCCAGTAATAACAAGCGCTCGTTTGGAGGCTCAGTCCGGTTCACCGGGCATTTAGAGAACGTAAAAATTGCAATCAAAAAATTTCATACAGTCCTCTGGTAGTCAGCGTCGAATACAGCGTCCAATTTCATCACATCAAATATAGAGACTGGCTCAGCGGAAAAAACTGCCACCGTCGTCCACATCAAGATCCTTGCCGCTGCGCGTCAAATCACTGCAAAGATTACATGACTGGGATACCGTGTTTCCCCACTCTGGGGCGGAATGTGATAGGTTAGGTGCCGTATTCAGGCTGAATAACGGAGCAACGCTTATAACGATTCAAACCTATTTTCGCCTTTCAAACGTTATGTACTCTAATCGTGAATCATCTGCAAAGACATCAGAATTCTGGACAATTTTCGGGCAATATATGGCGCCCATTCTTTCGGCAGAAGGTGTAAAAACACAGTGGCTAAACTATGCAACAGGCGTAAAAGATCTGTTCTTTCGGATGAAAGTGGTTGGAGTAGAAGCTTCAATTTCGATTGAAGTGGTGAGCAGGGATCTTGAGCAGCGGCAGTTTTACTTTCAACAGCTGGAACAACAAAAAGCTTTTCTACATACTGTCCTGGGTGAAGAATGGATATGGAAACCGTCCCAGGCAACTGGTAACGTTGACTTGGCCATCATAAGCAAAACCCTGCCTGGTGTGAGCATATCCAGGAAAGAGGACTGGCCCCGGCTAATCAGTTTTTTTAAACCGCGCATGGTTGCGCTCGACCAATTCTGGTGCCTGGCTAAAGATGCCTTTCAGTAAAGGAGTTTTACTTAAAAGTGCCTTTCATGGCACGATGCATTGTTTTAACCGACCAGGTACCCGGAACAATCATTCTGCGTAAGGCATAAAGAGGAGCCAGGCTGTCGCGGTGATTGTCGGACAATTGATAAGCGGTTTTGTAGCCGCGCTTTTGTAGTTCGGGGATCGCAGCGCTATTCCACAATCCGAATGGATAAGCGAAGTGTTCTACGGGCTTGCCGGTTATGGTCTCTAGTTTCTCCTTGGTTTTCTTAAACTGGATGTCCCAGTCTTCACCTGCGTATTTTTTTACATTGTGATGGTCCCAGGTGTGAGAGGCAATCACATGACCTTTATCTGACAGGTCTTTGATTTGTTCTTTAGACATATACCTCGGACGACCAATCGAGATGGTCATAATGAAGTAGACGCCCTTGAATTTATGCTTTTCCATTTCCGGCAGCGCAACTGTGTATTGTTCAGCGTCGGTGTCGTCGTAGGTGAGCATTACTGGCTTTGCGGGCAGCGGTGCTCCTGTTGTCAGGTATGCCTCATATTCATCAGGTGTAATGGTCTGATAGCCACTGTCTGCCAGAGACTGCATCTGCTCACGAAAATTGCTTTCTGGAACAATGTATTCTGTAAGCCGCTGACTTTCGCCGGAGCGGAGTGCGCGAATGTGATGGTAGCAAAGTACGGGAACCTGTTTTTTGGCAAGGATCTCCGCTGTACTTGCTTTAGTTACGACTGCCGGCTTAACCTCAGAAGGAACCGGACTTTTGATTTCGTTGGGAGTCGTTGCTTTTGCATTTCCTGGCGCCTCAGCGCAGGATTGAAAAATGAAAAAGAGAAGGGCGAACGGCAAAACGTGTTTCATAGGCTGCAAATGTGCAGCAAATAAAAAGAATTTAAAAACCGTATATTATTTTAAGCAAGACTTTGTGAGGCAGGCGCAAATATCCGGGGAGTTATCCCGTTGTAAGTACAGTAAAAAAGCAGTTTTCCAGCGGTTTCTAACAACATTAATTCGCCATTAGGCAGTTTAATCGCACCTTTGTTGTTCGCTGCTCCTTGCGCAAAGGCAAAATTTCATCGTTAATTTAATAAATCACTGTTATGTACACAAACGTTTGGACCAAGTATTTACCTATTATCCGCATCTTGTTAAAAAAATCGGCTGCAGCAGATCAATCCCTTGATCTTAATCTTCCGGATTTTGAGCGTGCCGGTATTGCCCGTAAATCTGGTTACAAATTCAACATTGTGTTCAGCAAAGGGCGTGTAGACAATGTAATCATTTCTTCCCCGCTTGCCTCAAACCTTGCCCAGGTACTCCTCAGCGACGCGGTGATTAAAGAGCTTTTCATGAAAAATGATTACCACGTTGGCATGAACACAAAATTCCAAATGAGTTTCAAGTGCCTGGCCGTTCCTGCTGAAAGCGTTCCTGAACAAGCAGTTACTGAAGCTGCCGACACGCAGTGATGACGCTCGTGGTGTAGTGCTCGTTGTTTTCCCTCATTGAAGGCTTTGTTCAGATTTTTCACTTCTAATGATACGATCTTGTTTCTCCTTGAGAAATAAAATTGCGGAATGGCAAATGAAATTACTGTGCTTATTCTGTCAATCTGCAGATCGTTGTTTCGATTGTAGCTTTTCCCATTCAGGTTTGAGCAGGCTCATTTCCACAAGGCTCCAGTATTCATCTCCGAATTTTTTCACGTCTCTCATCACGCCGTCCTTCAAAAAACCGGCTTTCTCATAACAGCGGATCGCTGCTGTGTTGAAATCATATACTCCCAAGCCAATCCGGTGCAGGGAAAGTTCTTCAAATCCGATGCGGGTAACTCCATTGATCATT
>JBGTIL010000127.1:0-1963 GCA_041745695.1 Chitinophagaceae bacterium
CTGCTCCAAATACAGCTGGAGGAGTAAGCCCTGTTGTAAACATATCTGTCGTTTTGCGGATATATGCATCCCCTGAAAAACTCAGGCGGCCAGACAGGGTGGCGAAGTCTAAACCAATATTACTGGTGGTAGAAGTTTCCCAGGTAAGGCCAGCAGGCACTACATTAGGATTACGGGTGGTCTGGGGCCGGGTTCCATTTAATATCACACCTGATTGGCTGATGTTAAACACTTCCTGAAAGGCATAGGAAGCAATATTTCCATTGCCAAGCGATCCATAAGAAGCTCTAACCTTTAAATCGGAAATTGCACTGTTTGGAACAGTCCAGAAAGATTCTTTGTTGATTCTCCAGCCTGCAGAGATAGACGGGAAAAAACCGTACTGTTGATTTGATGGGAATTTTGACGAACCATCGTAACGTGCATTTACTTCAATAAGATAACGATCTTTAAAAGCATAGTTCAGTCTTGAAAAGCCTCCTAGAATGGCCCACTGTTCATACCCGCCTCCTGTAACAATGGCTTGCCCCAGGGCTAGGTTTAAATCATTGGCATTTTCGAAAATGATGCCATTACGCTGAACGCCAACACGCCTATAAGTAGACTGCTCGTAGTTGTAACCTACCATTGCTTTCAGGTGATGATCATTCCCAAAATCATTTTCATACTCCGCATAAATGTTGGTTGCCAAATACCTGGTATTGCGATTGTCTACCAACAGATCGTTGGTAGTCGTTCCTATAAAAGAAGTAACTCCCTTAAAATTGCTGTAGGGTACCTGGACACGTTTCCGGTTGCTGTTATTATCTGTATTACGGAAAGTGAAGTCAGCATTTACCCGGAATTTGTTATTGAAAAACCTGCTTCTCAAACCGGTAATGTTTCTTAATACCTCGCGACGTGTATCAATTCCGTTTTTTCCATAAACGAAATCTCCAACGGTATAAGCAGAAGAAAAAGTCAAAGTACCATCCGGGTTAAATAAGGGCATTGTGGGATGCCCCTCGTCGGCGATATCCCTCCAGATACCACCGCCCTCGCCAACGTTAATAGGGTTATGGTAGTTCATACTGGAATAATCGGTATTATTTTCAACAGTTAACCAGGGGAACACTTCAATGGAACCCCTTGCCCTGATATTTTTCATGTCGTAGTCATCCGAGTTGTAGCGGAATAATCCATCCTGTTTTAAGAATCGACCCGAAACTAAAAACGTTGCTTTGTCACCACCTCCGCTTACGGAAATATTGTTTTCAAAAGCAGGCGTATTTCTTTTATACAGCTCACCGTAGTAATCAGTGCTGCCGTAATAGGTGTACTCACCCGTTGTTGGATTAACTTCTATTTCGTTATAAGGCTGCCCCGATTCTTTCCTTCTTTTATATTCGTCAAGATATGCCTGTGAAAAACGCTGCGTTTTATTGGCATTTTGCGGGAACGCACCATCCCCGTTAATAAAAGCCTCTGAAAACATCTTCGACCACAGGTAACCATCTGTAACGAAATCAGGTCTCACTACCGGGGACTTAATAGCATAATTGCTTGAATAATTTACATTGGTACGACCTTTCATTCCCTTCTTAGTAGTGATCAATACCACACCGAATACGCCCCTTGCTCCGTAGATCGCAGCAGACGCTGCATCTTTGAGTATGGAAACGGTTTCAACGTCGTTTGGATTCAACAAACTGGGATCTCCTTCGAACCCATCTATTAAAACCAGCGCATTACCTCCCTGGCCAATTGAAGTAGCGCCCCTGATGTTGAAACTTGGTGACTGAGTGGGCTTGCCATCCATCATTTTCAGATTTAAATTCGGTAGCAAACCCTGCAGACCCTGGGTAAGGTTAGTCACTGGTCTGTTTTCCAGATTTTTTGAAGTGATCTGATCAACCGCACCTGTTGCATTTGCTCTTCTTTGTGTACCATAACCTACGACAATGACCTCGTCAAAAGCTTTAGC
>JBGTIL010000128.1:0-3997 GCA_041745695.1 Chitinophagaceae bacterium
GGAAGGGAAAAAATATTCTGTGTTTGGCTATAAGGGAAAGCAGGTCAGGGACAACATTCATTCTTACGATATTGCCTGTTTTATGGAGGCTTTTATTAATGCACCGCGTACCGGTGAAGTATACAACCTGGGGGGAGGTAAGAATAATACCTGTTCTATATTGGAGGCGTTCACCATTACACAAAAGTTTAGTGGAAAAGAACAGGTTTTTGAGTACACAGATGAGAACAGGCAAGGCGATCATATCTGTTATTACAGCGATCTACGAAAGATGAAGGCTCATTACCCGGTATGGGACATCACTATTTCCTTGGAGGAAACGATCGGGCAAATTGTGCAGGCGTGGACGAAACGGATGTAAAGTAACAAGCCTCCTTGAAAAATTCATTTTAAAATATTTGAATGCGATACTACTTGTAAAATCTACCCTAAATCGAGAAGCGTTATACAAGTTATACACATTAAAAAAGCGTAATGTTAATATAGGTATCACTTCAGGAATAATCTAAGTTTTATACAAGTTATACTACTTGCAGCACCACCGTTGAAGCCACTACGACGCTTTGACTCATCAGCATTATCCACCTCTAGTTCACTGGCAAGAGAGAAGTGTTTTAATATATAGGACGTTAGTATCAACTTACACAGAACTCTGTCTATACCTTTAGGAAGCTTGGAAGATTAAACCATTTTAACTTTTTTTAATAATTAATTGTGTCTATTAAAGAAATACTACGGAATGTAGTAAACAATGTGGAAGTTCTCGGCGCTCTGAGAGATAAATATAACAATCATAAGCAGTGGAATATTCGTATTAGAGAGGTAATGAATTGCCCGGACAATGAACATATCAGCCGAGTTCCTTCTGCGGGCAGCCTGTACAAGACCTATCAGCTTATGCACAATGGCCAGAAGATACTTAAGGGTAGTTACTACGGGAATGGGAATACAAAAATGCTGCTTCGAAATAAGGGTGTTCATGAACCTCAGGAGGAGCGGATTTTCGCGAAGGTCCTTGAAGCGCTGCCAAAGGCTCCAACTATTGTTGAACTAGGCTCTTATTGGGGTTTCTATTCGATGTGGTTTTTACAAAAAAGGCCGTTGGGGAAAGCGATACTGTATGAGCCCGAACTGGAAAATTTAGAGTTTGGTAAAGAAAATTTCAAATTAAACAACCTTGAAGGAGATTTTAATCGGGCGTTCATTTCCTCAAAAATTGACTTAACTCAGCATCCCCCTCAGATAACCCTTTCGCACATATTGAAATCAAAAAAATTAAAATTCATTGATGTTTTGCACTCCGATATCCAGGGATACGAGTTGCAATTTCTGCAAGAGTGTCATGCGGAACTGAAAACTTCTGTAGGCTACATGTTCATATCGACACACACCAATGGAATTCATGCTGGCTGTTTAAAAATAATTAAGGCTGCTTCCTTTGAAATTATCAGTGAAGTAAACCTAGATGATTCATACTCTTACGATGGAATAATTGTTGCGAGAAATCCAAGCTACGCTGGAATCCCGCCAATGAATATTTCCAGGAAGACACAGGACCGATTAAGGTCATGATCTTTAAATTGATAGTTTCAAAATTCCAGGTGCCAGTTTTTATTCTCGATCATTTAGCTCACATCATCGACGTGTTTTTAAAAGGTAGCATAAAGTCATTCTTGTTTGATAAGTTCGCGAACTGTTGAGCATCAGAAAGGTTTTTTTCAATTCAAATGATCTGATGCGGCATGTGTCTGCTTTTCAGATTTGGTATATTAAGGGTATGAAATCAGGAGTAAGGATAAAAATTTAGCATGTCAATTTCTTCGCCCGATCACGCTATCAGATAAGTAGTACAATGAGCTTAAAGAATCTTATTAACGGGATGAATAATTTGCCAGGCTATATTTTCATTGGCTTAGCTCGTAGTAAATGTTCACTAGCCAAGGAGCCTGAATTGCATTGCCATGAACGATAATGTGACGTGCAGAACCTTGCTAGGTAAAAAAAATCTAACGTTTTCTATCGAATGTTTACAGAGCATGATTAATTACTGTGAACAGTCTTTAAGTTTGGAAGTTTTTGAAGATGGATCCTTAGATTTGTCGGATATAGATAACATTGAGAAGAGCCTGACGAACACACGAGTTATTACAAAGAAGAGCCGTGACCAGTCGACGAATGCTCAACTAGTTAATTACAGAAAATGCTTAGAGCTTAGAAGATGTAATGTGATGGCTATAAAGCTTTTTGATACTATGCTTTATGACTCAACTAATTTCTTTTATATTGATAGCGATATTTTTTTTGTGAAAAAATTTACTTTCCCCGATTTTGGTGGGTACCCTATATTCATGCGTGATAATAATAGCTGTTATACCTTTTCGCCTTTACAGCTACTCTATGAAAGCATCAGAGTTCATCCATTAATTAATTGCGGCTTCATGCATTTTCCAAAAGAACGATTTCATTTGGATCTGATTGAGTTCCTAATAGGTAAGCACTTCTCGAGCTCACGTATGTCTCATTGGTGGGCTGAACAAACTCTTTGGGCTATGCTAAGCAGCCATTCAGAAAAGACTTTGCTGCTTAATCAGAAGCAGGCCTTTGTCGCTCGGCATAATCTAGCACTCAGCACTGCAACTGTATGTATTCATTTGGTTTCGCCAACACGTTATCATTTCGAAAACTTAAAACATTCTCTAGCGACCAGTCGAAATACGCATAAAACAGTTCAACTAAAGACAGAGATGATACACGAACGCTTGGGCGTTATCGTATACTCACTCGACTTTATGTCAAAAAAAATTAGTTCCGTCTTCAGGTCAGTAAAACTAAAATACCTTGTCCACAGCTGACTGATTAGACATGCATAGCGAGTTTGGAGTCCATAACTCAAGATATTCTTCTCGAGCCCTATTCAGGTTCAGGTTTTCGTGTTTTTTTATTCGCACTGACAAGTCGATAACATCACATGTTGTTTTGTATCAACGATAAGCCTGAATTCCAACTACGAGTCTGATCCGATCACTGGGCAGTTGTGACTTAAACAAAGATTGGTCTTTGGTATTGTTAGCTTAAAGTATCTCATATCCTTACACAAATTTCAGTTCGCACCAACTCTTCTACCGGTACAAATAACAAAAAACGATGGCTCTTGCAATAAAAGCAGCTAATATTTCAAAAGCATATCAGTTGGGTGAGATTGGAACAGGAACCCTATCTCAGGATCTAACCCGATGGCTGGCCAAGGTTCAAGGAAAAGAAGACCCATTCTTAAAAATTGGCGAGTCAAATGATCGTGCAACTAAAGGCACTTCGAACATTGTCTGGAGTCTCAAAAACATAAATTTTGATATCCAGCAAGGAGATGCAGTAGGTATTATTGGACGCAATGGAGCAGGTAAAAGCACTTTGCTGAAAATACTAAGTCGCGTAACATCCCCCACTACGGGAGAAATAAATATCAACGGAAGAATAGCGAGTTTACTTGAGGTTGGCACTGGCTTCCACCCCGAATTGACAGGGAGAGAGAATATCTATCTCAACGGTGCAATTTTAGGAATGCGGAAAAAAGAAATAAATGCCAAATTTGATGAAATCGTTGATTTCTCAGGCGTCGAAAGGTATATTGATACTCCCGTCAAGCGGTATTCTTCAGGAATGTATGTGCGCCTCGCATTTGCAGTAGCAGCCCACCTGGAATCTGAGATATTAATTGTAGATGAGGTTCTAGCTGTCGGCGATGCGGAGTTTCAGCAAAAATGCCTCGGGAAAATGGATGATGTTAGTAAGAAACAAGGTCGAACAATTTTGTTCGTAAGCCACAATCTAGCAGCTATAAATTCATTATGTCGTACCGGTATATACTTAAATAAGGGTGAGGTCGATACTATCGCTCCGATTAGCGAATGCGTGAATCGCTACCTGCATTCTAACCGAAGCCAGCGAGAGAAAAATACCTTCAACAAAGGCGACAAAGACTTTGTGCTGATTAGTGCTG
>JBGTIL010000129.1:0-3236 GCA_041745695.1 Chitinophagaceae bacterium
AGAGATAAAACATCAAATCTAAATTGATGAACGTAACCGCTACCAACAGCAAAACGGGACGGTATAATTAAATACCGTCCCGTTTAATGATCTCTTGACGACCTGATTAGTGTTTTGTTGGATCAACCAAAACGTAATCTGAGCCCTTTTTAGGTGTTGGTGGCAGTGGCTCACCTTTCGTAACTGTTCGCTCTGGTCCCTTACCGCCTTTTGGGCCAATAATTTGGTACTGACCACTTTTTGGGGCAATAGTTCCTGGTTTGAATGACTTGCTCATTATTTTATATGTTTAGTGGTGAATGATTAATACGCTTATCCTTACTCTCCATTATGCGCGAGAACAACCTCTAATTAAACTGAAACTCGGGTTGCTTTTCCTGTTTTTGCTCTGTTTCCAAATCTTCGGTTTTGATATAATATAATCCCTTGATGACTGCATCAATAGCAGGTTTCAACTGTCTCAAAAAGACCATCTGCTCAGGATCATTTATACCTTCTTCGATTTTAGCTTTTAACAAGAAGACATATACAGGGACGTTAAGAGCTTGACAGATAGAGTCTAACGCTTCCAAGCTGGGTAGTTTTTTATCATTCTCAATTTGAGATAAATACCCGTTAGCAAGTTTACTCTTGTCAGCAAGTTCTTTTTGGCTAATGTGTCTTTCATTTCTGATGGCCACAATTGCTTTGCCAATTTTACCTACCCCATTAACCGAAAGTAAGTTTGTGACTCTTTCTTCATTTTCATGCATACGCATTCAATGTGTAAATTAGTGAATTTAACACGACAGGTTCAGCCATGAACGCAAGTGATACCTTGCGGGATTTAATATGTGGAAAAAGATGGTGTGGTGTTAACGGCCGTTACGACCACACCATCTTCGTTAGAAACTCCATAAAACGCTAAAAATTTTTGTCACGTCAATCCTTTCTGCGATTTCTCTGGCGACAAGTATACGGAGCACACTTCTACTGAAATCATTGAACCATTTGGACCTACCGTCTTGTAATTTTTTAGCATTAGACTCATTTGAAGCAGCATTTTCTGAAATCATTATATCCAGAATGAGGTGTATCCGCTTGGTTGTGGATTCGATTAGCTCATTCAGATGCTGCTTGGTTTCCTCACTTATTTTTTCGTTGGTCAGTTGACCCGAAAATAAGTCACGAAGGGTAATCAGGTTCTTAAGCTCTTCCGCCAAACTCATATCGTTTTGTTTTAAATGGGTTTATTTCTGTTCGCTATCATGTCTGTTGCAGTTAAAGTATGGTTTGTGACTTGGTTAACTCTTACAAAGGTACGCATAATTTTCATATATGCAAGACAGCAGCAACATTTATTTTCTGACAGGTAACTATGTTTGCTGCTATACTATAAAGTTGGCGTTTAATGGTGTTCTCCCGTGTCCTACGGCCACGAGGTTTTTTTAGGCATGGTCACCCCTAACTGTACGGGGTGGGCAAATACTGCACTGTTACGAAATGATCCCGGAGTCGCCTTAGCGCGTAGGGAGGTTTTGCGGCACGCAAAACACATCTTGCTAAAAAGAGAGTCCAGGCTATTTGTCCGCGCTCTGTCCGCCATCAGGGTGGTAGTTATAGTGCTTTTTAAGTTGCTGGGTTTCGCCCTGGCTCCAGCGTCGCTCGATGATGCGGCCGAAGTAGTCGCCCGTGATGGTGGCCACCAAGGGGGGATGGTCTTGGAGAAATTCCTTCAACATTTCGTGGATGATGCCGGCTCTGTATCGGCTGGCTTCTAAATCAGCTCTCAACTGCTCGACTTCAAGCTGTGGCTGTATATCAGATTCAGGAAGGCCTGTATTCCGCTTGTGAGCCTTCCGACACGCATCCGAACAATACAAAGCATCCTTTCGGCCTTCAAAGGGCTTAGAACAGTGTTTGCAGACGATTTCCATTTTTACCCCTTTTATAAGTTTGGGCTCTTGTGCCAAGTCTCCCACCCCGTACAGTTAGGGGTGACCATGCCTAAAAAAACCTGTGACGGTACGTCACAACCTATACAGTCAAGCGTTAGTGTTTTCCAACCACCAAGACAGGTAACCATTTAAAAAAGATTGCTCATTACCCTTGACAAGCTGTATGATCCTGAGTACTATTGTGCAGTAAGTTATCTACTCTTATGAAGGCTTCTGGATTCGTTTTTCATCTGGTGTGGGGTGTAAGTACAAAACCCTCCAGGGATAACTATGTCTCAGCCAGTCGATCAACCGCAAAAGTCCTCTCGGGCATCAGGTAGAAATCCAAAGACCCTTCGCGGTTTGGATATTAAGTTGTCTTTTAAAGAAATCCACTTTCACGCAGAATTTATGCCTTTAGCCGCCTTTTGGGGGGTTTTAGCGCTATTAGCATTAGCATTGGTTGCCATTGTTTCTGCGTGTCTGTTCTGAACAGATACACAAAAAAGCCCCGATCTGGCTTAGAGCTATCAAGATCGGAGCTGTCTCGACTGGAGGCTTTAAGCTATCAATCCAGTCGAGTCTCGTACGGTTAGTACGTGAATTAGCTTATCCCTGGCCGGTTGCTCCTCAGCAGAGCCGACGTCCGTTTCAGCTAATGTCTTATGCGGTAGTTTGGGCTTTCTCCGCTTTTATGTTTTCAATCATTTCTACGAGGTCCAACTGCTGACCATTGACTTTTTTCTGTTCAGCCGTTTTCTCTAACTCGTACTGCTCCACAAACGTGAGACGGTCGCCGTTGAAAAACACGGTTGGGTTTATATAATATTTGAAAGGATTAGGACCGCGTGCTATGAATTTATTTTCCATCAGTTCCGCTAATCCACTGAAAATCATTTTATCAGACTTGTATCCGGTGAAAGCCTTGCACTCATCAAAATCAAGGTCGAAGGTGTCTCTATTGGGATTGATCTGATTGGCAACATAGGCGAAAACCTTGATTCCGGCTTTGGTGAGGTCAAACCAGTTAGATAGGCCTGTCATAAATATCTTCATAAACTTGGCCTTATCGACAGTCACTTTACGGGCAAACAGTGAGTGGCCTTTGACCTGACTGTCGCTATCAATTATTAGATCAGGATTCTTTTGCCCAAACAGAAGTGTCTTCTCCCCTTTTTCAATGTGCTGAAGAGTGTCCTCTAAGAAAGGATTGATCTTGTTCAGGGAGTAATCACCTACTTTCCTATATATCATTAGTAGGGCAAATATGATTTCCCTACAAACATAAGAAAAAGCAAATGATATTTTACCTCTATGAAA
>JBGTIL010000130.1:0-3154 GCA_041745695.1 Chitinophagaceae bacterium
ATCTGCAGTACGTCGACATACTTTGCAGCTGATGCGGCCTCTGCTTCTGAATGTATATCGGTGACGGTAGGAAGGTTAAAGGTTTTTCCGGCCTTTGCAATGATGTTCATGGCCGCATCGTCACCAAGGCCGGTATACGAACTGCCACTCGTACGGTTTGCTTTTTTGTAAGAAGATTTGAAGATCAGCGGTATACCATGATTCTTACAGATCGCCGCTATCCGTTCTGCAATCTGCATCACTGTTTCTTCACTCTCCACTACACAGGGACCTGCCATTAAAAAAAACCCGTTTTTATCATATTGCTGCGCATTGAAAAGGTGCATCAGAAAAGGATCCATTAAACGAAAATAGGCAATCGGTAAAACAAGCACCTGCGTGAGCTACAAAACAGTTTGGGTTTTCAGGTGCCTCCGGCTGCATGATCGCGATCCGTTACGGGTGGAGCAGTGAATAGATAAACTTTACATTTGCTGCGCTATGAAACAGGAAAAAATTTTAGTCATCGGGGCTTCAGGGCAGATCGGGGTTGAGCTCACTCTGGCACTTCGAAAGTTGTATGGTGCTTCAGCGGTTATTGCTTCAGACCTGCGGGAGCAAAATCCTTTGCTGGAAGGTACCGGGCCTTACGTAAGCCTGGATGTAATGAACAAAGAGATGTTACATGTGCAGGTCATACGGCAGAATGTGACCCAGATATACCTGCTTGCCGCGATACTTTCTGCCACAGGCGAAAAGAATCCTAACCTTGCCTGGCACCTCAACATGCAGGGACTGCTGAACGTGCTCGACATTGCGCGGGAAGAGAAGCTGACCAAAGTGTACTGGCCTAGTTCCATCGCCGTGTTTGGACCAACTTCGCCCAAGCAAGACTGTCCGCAGCAAACGATCATTGAGCCATCCACGGTTTACGGAATATCTAAATATGCAGGTGAGTTCTGGTGCAATTATTTTTTTAATAAATATGGTGTTGATGTTCGCAGCCTGCGCTATCCCGGACTGATCTCTTATAAGTCGGCCCCGGGTGGTGGCACAACAGACTACGCAGTTGAGATCTATCACCAGGCACTTAAAGAAGGGCAATACACCTGCTTCCTGCAAAAGAATACTTACCTGCCAATGATGTATATGCCCGATGCCATTCGCGCTACTATTGAATTGATGGAGGCGCCCAAGTCGCAGATCGGAATCCGCACCTCTTACAACATAGCAGCTATAAGTTTTTCACCGGAAGAGATTGGTGCCGAGATCATGAAACACCTCCCTCAATTCACCATTGATTACGCTCCCGACTACCGGCAGACCATCGCAAATAGCTGGCCCCAAAGTATCAACGATTCGGTAGCGCAGGAACACTGGGGCTGGAAGCCGGAGTACGACCTTGCCCGAATGACAACAGACATGCTGGATAACCTACGCGTAGAACCGGCACCTCAGAAGAATGGAAGTTAAACCTCGGACTGGGATGATTAGGCTTTAAAGAGAATCCACTATAGGTGCAGTACATCACTCATTGAATAAAGTCCCTGCTTTCCACGGATAAATTCCGCAGCAGCAATTGCGCCGAGTGCAAAACCATTGCGGTTATGGGCTGTGTGAATGATCTCGATATCATCGATCGAAGAACTGTATTTTACATGATGTGTGCCGGGTGCAGGATCAATGCGCTCACTCCTGATGAACAGATCTTCCGGAGCGGCAACACCTTCGTTGACCCACTTTGTTTTGCGCTTAATTTCTTCCAGCACCTGTTCGGCAAGCGTAACTGCCGTACCGCTCGGTTGGTCTTTTTTTTGTGTGTGGTGTACTTCGGTGATCGATGCGTCGTACTCCGGCTGCCGGCTCATGAGTCGGGCCAGTTGTTTATTAATCTCAAAAAAAAGATTGACGCCAATACTAAAGTTGCTTGCATATAAAAAGCATCCGTTCACTTCTTTACAGTAAGCTTTGATTGCTGCCATTCGATGGTTCCATCCTGTGGAACCACACACAACCGGGGTGCCGGCACGAAGGCAGGCGGCAACGTTATCATAAGCAGTGTGAGGAGTGGTAAACTCGATGGCTACATCGGCAGTTGACAATACGGCGGGCGTTAAATCATTTCTGTTTTGTGAGGTGAAACGCAGCACTACCTCGTGTCCTTTATCGATGGCCAATTGCTCAATCAGCTTTCCCATCTTACCATATCCAATGAGAGCAATGCGCATAGCTGTTATTTAAATTGAAGAACGATGCTGACGCCGTGGGTGCCTGCCACCTCGCTGTACCCGGGTTTAAAACGCAGGCTGAGGTCGGGGCTGACGTCAAACGATTTCAGGTGTGCATCAACGGTAGCATCCACTACGTTCAGCCCCCAGAGCAGTATGAAAAACAGTACCGAATAGTCAACATCCCGGCGAAAGTCGTTCCGTCCCTGCTGCAGATAACCCAGATCGGCACTGAACGGCTGCAGCTTGGGATGCACGTTGCCAAAATTCATCGTGTCCTTCAAAAAAAATGTACTGTAGGCAAACCTGGTGCGTCTGTACCATTGAAGATTATAAACAAACACGCCGGCCGAAGTTCCCAGCGCTCCATAGATGATCGGCAGCTTCCAGTACTTTTTAAAGAAAGAACGCTTTAGGTCGCGCCTTACGTAAACTTGGCCCCAACCGGGGATAATGGCAGAACGGGTAGCAGCAATGCGGGGCGACACCTGCAGCGCAGCGGAGTCGGGGGCTTGTGCAGTGCGCGCCGAAACACCTTCCAACCTTCTGCCCGTTGAGTCGCGGACTGTTTGCGCTTCGCTGCCTGATTGAAAGAAAAGCAACAGTCCCAGCAAAAAGAAGCACAGGTAATAGCGGGACTTAGTCAATGCTTACATTCATTTGGTCCAGGAATTTATTCAGCTCCTCTAATGAGTAGTAATCAAATGTAATCTGTCCGCTGCCATTTTTGCTGTGCCTTAACTTTACTTTAGTGCTAAAGTGAGTGGCCAGTTTATCTTCTACTTTTTGATAAGCAGGCGGTAAACTCACCGTTATGGGTTTCTTTTCTTCACCGTCTTTATAGATGTTTCTTACCAACAACTCTGTTTGTCTGACCGATAAGCCCTTGGATTTCACTTCATCGAAAATGTATAATTGCTTATCAATGGTATCTACATTGATAAGCG
>JBGTIL010000131.1:0-2843 GCA_041745695.1 Chitinophagaceae bacterium
GCCTCAGTCATGAAAGTACACCCGCTTCACCCTTTGTGACACTGATGTCATTATCTCATAAGGAATTGTTCCTGCCCACGAAGCCACCTGGGCAACTGGTAATTCTTTGCCAAAAACAATTACATCGTCGCCTTCTATGCCTGCAAGCCCGGTTATGTCGAGCATCGTCATGTCCATGCACACAGAACCTATCACCGGAGCCAAATGCCCGGCAACCCACATCTTTCCTGCACCATTTCCAAGGCTGCGCATAAAACCATCTGCATAACCAATACGCACTGTTGCGATCACTGAGTCTCGCTGCACCTTCGCAGTTACGCCATAGCCTACGGTATCGCCCTTCTTCACCTTTTTTATTTGCGCAATGGTGGCACGCAGCGTAGCTACAGGGCGTAAATGGACTGTTCCTGCGGCTGATTCCACACCGTACAACCCAATGCCAATACGAACCATTTGAAGCGTCAGCGAAGGGTGCCGCAGCGCAGCGGCCGAATTGCTTATATGTTTTAAAACCGGGTACTGGAGCTTCCGCTCGACCAAATCAACCGCTGAGAAAAACGCCGCTGCCTGTTGCTCCGTTTGCACGTCGCCGTAAGCTGCTTCACTGGCTGCCAGGTGGGTGAAAGCCGACTGCACGTTTACAACCGGATGGGCCAGGATATAATCACTCATCTCATCAACCTCGTCCAGCGCGATGCCGAGCCGGTTCATGCCTGTTTCAATTTCTATGTGCACCGGGTAATCGGAGATACCCTCTGCAAGAAGATAGGTCACAAATCGCTGCAAAATGCTAATGGAATAAATTACCGGCTGCAGGTCGTACGCTACCAGCGAAGGGAAAGAAGCCTCGTCGGTATTTAAAACCATAACAGGCAAAAAGATCCCTGACTTTCGTAAGTCGATGCCCTCGTCTGCATAAGCCACGCCCAAATATTCTACACCATTAAATTGCAGAATGCCCGCTATCTCCGGACCGCCGCCTCCATAAGAAAAAGCCTTTACCATTGCCATAATCCGGGTGCCCGAAGGCAGTATGCGCCGGTACTCTTTCACATTGTGTGCCACCGCAGTCAGGTCTATTTCCAAAACTGTCTGGTGCACTTTTACTTCCAGCAGTTGCGCAATGCGCTCAAACCCGAACCTGCGTGCACCCTTAATTAAGATGGCGACATTATTAAAAAAAGAACTTTGGAATCCAGTCAGAAAGTCTTCGGTTGTTGTGTACACCCGCACGGCTACTGTTGCCGGCAAATGAACGGGAAGGTGATGTGTGATCTGTTCCCCGATTGCCACCACCATGGTTACTCCATTTTTTACCAGGGCATCAGCGATAAGCCGGTACAGATCTTCCACTCGTTTTCCGCTCTCGGGAAAATCAGAGAGTATGGCTACGCATTGTTTAGAGGCACGTTGTTGGGCCAAAAAATGGAGCGCTATAGTAAGCGAAGTAAGATCCGCACTATAGCTATCATTGATGATGGTGCAATGATTCAACCCCGCCTTTAAATGCAATCGCATGTCTACCGCGCTGAGCTTTGAGAGCCCTTTATTGATTCCAGGTGCGCCGTAGCCGAGATAGAGTAACACCGTAATGCAGGTATGACAGTTTTGTACAGAGGCCTCATCACTAAATGGTATATGGAAGGAAGCCGTTTCTTCCTTGTAGCGGATGGTACTCGATGTGTACCTATCTCCCGTGGTTACCTGCAACAACTGAACGTTGCACTTTGCATCAATCCCCCATGTGAACTGTTGTGGTTTCGCTGTTTCTCCGGTATACTTACGCTCACCGATCAAAACTTCCGACCCGGCAAACAGCTTCAATTTTTCAATTCGTTTTGCTTCCTCCGAATCGAAACCATCTGCATGCGCCGCACCAATGTTAGTGAGAACGCCTATGGTAGGTTGAATGATTTCCTGAAGTTGCTCCATCTCACCCGCCTGAGAAATACCCGCTTCGATGATCGCCATTGTATGGTGTTCCGTGATCTGCCATACACTGAGTGGTACTCCAATTTGAGAATTGTAGCTCCTGGGACTTCTAACAATACTGTAATCATCAGCCAGCAAAAGAGACAGCCATTCCTTCACTACTGTTTTTCCATTGCTTCCTGTTATTCCAATTACAGGAATAGAAAAGCGACTCCGATGATAGGCTGCGAGCCCTTGTAAGGCCGTTAACACATTGGAAACAATAAAAATATTGGAAGAAGAAAGGTGGGGCGTTTCTGAAGTGCTTACCACAAAGTTGCGCACACCTGCATCGTAGAGTTGCTGCAGAAAATCATCGCCTTTTTTATCTCTGCCACTTAAGGCGAAAAAAAGCGTGGTTGCAGGATACACCAATTTGCGGCTATCAGTTAGCAGGTGCTCGATTTGCTGGTCGGGATGACACAGAGAGGCACCTGGAGCGATGATCGTTGCAATGATGTGCGCGGCGTAACTCATAGGTCGATGCTACCATCATCTACATCCTCTGGTGTATTTTTGCGCCGGTGGTATTGAGAGTACCAGATAGAGCTACTTAAGCAGGTAACAATAACAAGCAAGGATACCCAGATGGGCACATGCACATTAAAATATTCTACCAGCATCTTAAGTCCAATAAACACAAGAACAATAGCGATGCCCTGCTGCAGAAAGTCGAACTTACTCACGGCGCCAAGCATCAAAAAAAACAGGGAACGCAGCCCCAGCACGGCAAAAATGTTGGATGAATAAATAACAAGTGTATCAGTGTTGGTGAGTTCTTTTCCTGGTTCCTTTACAACGCCCAATACTACCGGGATGGAATCCAAAGCGAAAACGATATCTGTTGCTGCAAGAATGAATACCACCACAGC
>JBGTIL010000132.1:0-10278 GCA_041745695.1 Chitinophagaceae bacterium
GATCAGCGATTTCATTTCCATGCCCCGCTCAGCACTGCGTCGCCGTTTTGGTGGGGCTATCCTACAACGGTTAGCCCAAGCCCTGGGAGGGGAAGCAGAAGCCATACAGCCGATACATCCGCCTGATCCTTACTCGGAGCGACTGCCCTGTCCGGAGCCTATTGTAACACGTACTGGAATTGAAATTGCCCTGCAACGCCTGCTGGAAACTGTATGCACCCGCCTTCGTTCAGAAGGAAAGGGACTTCGCGCTGCCATCTTCCGCGGATACCGTGTAGACGGTCAGGCACAAGGTCTGCAGATCGGTACGGCCCGTGCTTCCCACAACATAGTGCACCTGTTTTACCTGTTCCAGATAAAGCTGTCTACTATAGAACCAGCCCTGGGTATTGAGTTGTTTATACTGGAAGCGCCGCATGTGGAAGATCATGGTCCAGCCCAGGCCTCTATGTGGGATGCAATGGGTGGCTTGGGGGATAGCCGCTTGTCAGAACTGCTCGACCGGCTGGCTGGAAAGATGGGAGCCGCTGCCATACGCCGGTTTTTACCCGACGAGCACTATTGGCCCGAACGTTCCTTCAAAGATGCATCATCGATAGCCGAAGAACCGGGCAGCAACTGGAACGCACCGCGTCAGCGTCCTTTGCAGCTCCTTGCTCATCCCGACCGCATTGAGGTAACAGCACCGATTCCCGACTACCCACCTATGTTATTTCGATATAAAGGAAAGCTGCATAAAATTATAAGAGCAGACGGACCCGAGCGTATAGAACAGGAATGGTGGATACAGGAAGGTGAGCACAGGGATTATTATGCCGTAGAAGATGAAGAAGGCTGCCGGTACTGGTTGTTCCGTTCAGGGCATTACGATGCGGAAAAAACGCATGGTTGGTACTTGCATGGGTTCTTCGTTTAGTCATCGCCACGGAGACAGGGAGACAGGGAGATACACTGAGAAATTTTGCCACGAAGACGCCAAGACAGAAAGGAACGCAAAGACGTATTCCTTCCTTCGCGCCTCTTTGAGCCTTTGTGTCTTTGCGGCAATGTAACTCTGTGTTCCTCCCTGTTTCCCTGCCTCTGTGGTAAAAATCCTCCGTGGCAAAAACAAAAAATCATGTACACTGAATTACAAGTAACCTCCAATTTTAGTTTCCTGCGCGGTGCCTCGCACCCCGAAGAACTCGTGGAGCAGGCAGTGGCATTAGGCTACCAGTCGATGGCCATCACCGACAGAAACACCTTAGCCGGTATTGTTCGTGCTTATGCAGCAGCAAGAAAACAGGACATCCGCACCATCATTGGTTGCCGGTTAGATCTGTTAGACGGCCCCAGCCTGCTGGCCTACCCTACAGACAAGGAGGCATACGCCAGGCTGACCAATTTATTAACCACGGGTAATCTCCGTGCAGAAAAAGGCGACTGCCATTTGTACAAACAGGATGTGTACAACCAGGCCAAAGGAATGAAACTCGTAGTGGTCGCACCGGAAGTGTTGAACGCCCAATTTGAGTTTGAGCCCTCATTCACTGCGGCATTACAAGAGTACCGACATGCTTTTGGAGCTGATCTTTACCTCGCTGCATCGCGGCACTATGGCGGCGATGACAGTAAGCAACTACACCGTCTCTCCGTACTTTCCGGCACGCACCACATACCACTGGTTGCTACCAATGATGTACACTATCATGAGGTGGCACGCCGGCAGCTACAGGATGTTCTTACCTGCATCAGGGAGAAGTGTACCATATACAATGCGGGTTTTCGCCTCCATCCTAATGCAGAACGTTACCTCAAAGGGGCAAATGAAATGGGCCGCTTATTCCGACAATACCCCGATGCCCTCCTACGTACCCATGAGATATCGGAAGCAGCACAATTTTCATTGAGTGAATTGAAGTATGAATATCCCGAAGAAATCACTACGGAAGGACGCACTACACAAGAGGAACTCACACAGCTTGCCTGGCAGGGGGCTAAGGAACAGTTCGGTGACGTAGTGCCTGCTAAAACCGCTGCTGCTATCCACCATGAACTGGCCTTCATTGAACAGATGAATTACGCAGCTTATTTTCTGACCGTATATGATATCGTTCGCTTTGCCCGCAGCAAGGGCATCCTCTGCCAGGGGAGAGGTTCTGCTGCTAATTCTACCGTATGTTTTTGCCTGGGCATTACATCAGTTAATCCCGAAAAATTCGACCTCTTGTTTGAACGGTTTTTATCGGCTGCGAGAAACGAACCGCCCGATATCGATGTAGACTTTGAGCATGAACGCAGGGAGGAAGTGATCCAGTACATTTATGAAAAGTATGGGCGCGACCGTGCAGCAATTGTAGCTACGGTTACCCAGCAACACCAGAAAGGTGCCCTCAGGGACGTAGGCAAAGCCATGGGTATATCTGTCGATACCATCAGTCGTTTGTCTAACTCTATCTGGGAGTTCAGTGGTGAATTTTTTGAAAGCGACCGGATAAAGGAACAAGGCCTGAGCCCCCAGGATCCTCACCTCCAAAAGACCTTACAGCTTACTAAGGAGTTCATGGGTTTCCCACGACAGCTTGGACAGCATACCGGTGGCTTTGTGATCACGCGGGGTAAGCTCTCTGATCTTTGTCCGATTTTGAATGCCCGCATGCAGGACCGCACCTGCATTGAATGGAATAAGGATGACATAGATGCCCTTGGTTTTATGAAAATAGATGTGCTGGCCCTGGGGATGCTCACCTGTATCCGTAAAGCCTTCGATCTTGCCAAGTCACATTATGGCCTCGATCTTACGCTGGCCAATATCCCTCAGGACGACCCTGTGGTTTACGACATGATTTGCAAGGCAGATACCATCGGTGTTTTTCAAATCGAAAGCCGTGCGCAGCAAACAATGCTTCCCCGGCTGCGCCCCCGCTGCTTTTACGACCTGGTGATTGAAGTAGCCATTGTACGACCCGGACCCATACAGGGGGACATGGTACATCCTTATTTACGGCGCCGCAATGGTGAGGAAGTGGTTGACTATCCTTCGAAAGAATTGGAGGAAATATTGGGTAGAACCCTTGGTGTTCCCCTGTTCCAGGAACAGGCAATGAAGATCGCTATTGTTGCCGCTGGATTTACACCGGCAGAAGCAGACGAACTGAGGCGCAGCATGGCCACCTTTAAGGTAAAAGGAATGGTAACAAAGTTCCAGGAAAAGCTGACCACAGGAATGGCGCAAAGAGGCTACTCTGCAGAGTATGCACAGCGTGTTTTTAAACAGCTCGAGGGTTTTGGCAGCTATGGTTTTCCGGAGAGCCATGCTGCAAGTTTTGCTCTGCTGGTATATGTGTCTTCCTGGCTCAAGTGTTATTATCCCGATGTGTTTGCCTGCGCCTTATTAAACAGCATGCCCATGGGTTTTTACCAGCCGGCGCAACTGGTGATAGATGCCAGGAATCACGGGGTGGAGTTATTGCCTGTGGACGTAAATCATTCTTTTTGGGATCATCAGCTACATGAAAAAAAAGGTTTGTATTGTTTGTTGCGCCTGGGGTTTCGGCAGGTGAAAGGGTTGCGGGCAGAAGATATAGCAATCCTGATAGCAGGGCGTACCTCCCACTTCACAAGCATCAATCAATTGAGGGATGCAGGACTATCAGAAGCAGCACTCGAAATACTGGCTGATGCTGATGCCTTTGGATCTCTGGGGTTCAACCGCCGACAGGCTTTGTGGGAAGTGTCTACAAAAGATCGACCACAGGCACTCTTTGCTGGTTCACCCGCAGCCGACGCTATCTCAGAAAATATTTCACTCCCACTCATGCATCCATCAGAACATGTAGTGCAGGATTATGTGTCTACTTCATTGTCACTTAAGGCGCACCCGGTAAGCTTTGCACGGGAGAAACTGGCACAGCTGCATGTGATTACCAACCAGGCGTTGGCTGTCGCGAAGGAGGGTCAGATCGTAAAGGTGGCTGGACTGGTTTTGGTTAGACAAAGGCCGGGTACTGCTGGCGGCGTGTGCTTTATTACCATTGAAGATGAAACCGGTTTTGCGAACCTGGTGATCTTTAAAAATCTTTTTGAAGTGTACCGAAAACCGATACTGGGAGCCCGCTTGCTTATGGTAGAAGGAAAACTTCAGAGGGATGGAGCCGTAACTCATGTGATCGTTATAAAGTGCTATGATTTTTCAAAGATGCTGCAACAACTGACACCCGGGCATGTTGAAGCTGAGGCTTCTTTTATACCTGCTGCTGCGGCCGACACTGGGTTCGAACCAAGTAAAGACAAGCGCATAGGTGAACGCAAAACAGTGCAGGAAAAACTTTTTACAGATTCAAGGAATTTTAGATAGGCTCTAAATCTCTATAACTTTTGAATGATTGACTTGCAAAAATTAAGTACTAGTGTGTTGCTCTTTTTTACATTGTATTTTATATTCCTACTGCTGGTATTACTAAGCACCATGAAATTGAATGCCTTAATTACAAAAGATTCAACTGCTTCGCATCAAAGAAAAATCCACGACGTTTGTCTCTTTTGTACAGAACCAAGTCCTCTTCACCAACATGGGTTTTTTCTCCTATCATGCTCAACGGTGTGACGAATAATAAGTTCGGAATGGAAGGTTCTCCCCCGATACCTATGGCCACAAAAAGAGTAATATTCCAGTGATTTTGAAAGTGACGGTAGTTTTTTAGTTGATTAGGCTCAGCCCAATGAATCTTGCCACCGTTGAAGCTTTGCCGCCATTTGCATTCGACGGCGAATTTGTATTTATTTCCTCTTGTGGAAAAAAGAAATTTTAGATCTGGATAGGTTGTACTCGCTGCAATCTTCCCGAATATGGTAGCACTTTTACTGTCGTGGCTTACTGGAATAAACCTGCCTGATCTTTGATTGAACAGATTTAAAACAAAGTTTTCAAAAGCATTTCCTTTTTCAACACTTGAAAGTTTTGGGATAATCCCAGGTGTTGGAATAATCAGAGGTAGCGCAGTCACTTGTGCTGCTTTAAGAACGGGTTTTAAATTCATTAGGTATTTGATTAGCCTGGTTGCTAATAAAAGTACCTGCTTATATGAACAAATGCAAACGTGAGCAAAAAAGGTTCGCTGATTTACTTATTCAAATTAAAAGTAATCTATGTTGCATAGCAGATTTCCCAATATGTTTTCAAACGCTTATTTCAGCTTCTTCATCCACGCCTCTACGAGGTCCATCCACAATACAGTGCTGGTTTTGTTATACATCCCATAACCATGTCCGCCCTTTTCATAAATATGCATATCAACCGGCACGCCTGCTTGTTTTAGCGCCGCTGCAAAAGCATACGTGTTCTCGATCTTTACCCCATCGTCTTTTGCATGCACCAGATAGGTAGGTGGCGTTTGCGCTGTAACTTGTTGTTCATTCGAATACTCTTTTATCTTTTCCGGTGACGGGTTCTTACCCAGCAGGTTTAACCTGCTGCCTGAATGTCCAATGGCATCGGTAAAACTGATCACCGGGTACACCAGGATCATAAAGTCGGGGCGCAGGTTGGTCCGCTTCGGATTGACGATATAGGCTTTTGTAAAATGCGTACCCGCCGTAGAGGCAAGATGACCACCAGCAGAAAAGCCCATTACACCGAGTTTGTTTTTTTTAATGCCCCATTTTTTTCCCTGCTCTCTCACCAATTGTATAGCCCGTTGCAGGTCCTGCAAGGCCCCGATCTCACGATCAGTCATCCAGAGATCGTTGGGTATGCGGTATTTTAAAACAAATGCCGTTATGCCCATTTCAGTGAAACGTTTGGCTACATCGGTTCCCTCATGCTTGATGGCAGCAATCTGGTAGCCACCACCAGGGCAAATGATCACCGCAGCACCTGTACGTTTTTCTTTTGCTGGCAGAAAAACGGTTAAAGTAGGTCGACTGATATTATTAATAATTGGGATGCTGTCCTTATTGTAAATAAAACTTTCATTGTCAACATGCTGTTTCGAATTGGGAATGGCACTTTGATACAAAGGGATAACTTCCTGACCGGCTGCTGATACATTCATGGTGATCATCAATATAACGGTACACAATTGTTTCATTACAAGTTTTTGATTTGGTGGTTTCTGTTTTGCTCAAAACGAGGTTTAGGTATGTCCTGTCGCCGCCCTGCAATAACAAGCCATCACATAAATGTAGCTCCCCCGCTTAACACTTCAATACTTGAGAATAGGTGTTCACAAGAGCACTGGATCTTGCATGAAATTAAATCAGGACCGGGGACCATCTCACTATGCCTGACTTGTGAGGAGATCTTCTACAGAAAGCTTTTGTGTATTACCGTCGCTGTTTTTTGTTATTTTATGGCTGTTTACTCCTAAATTTAAGGGCAAAAGATTTTTCAGCCGGCCCCACCAGGTAGGGCATGCATTAAACAAACTGATCTATGGGTGATATACAGATTAAAAAGTCTCCGAAAGTATATGATGTAGTTATTGTAGGCTCCGGTGCCGGCGGGGGAATGGCTGGGTACGTTCTGGCCAATGCAGGTGTGAAAGTGTTGATGCTCGAAGCTGGTCCTTACTTTGACCCTGCCAAACATTCCTCGCAATTTAAATTTCCTTACGAGTCACCACGCAGGGGAGCGAGTACCAAGGCCAGGTCTTTTGGTGACTTTGATGCCGCGTTTGGAGGATGGGAGCTGGATGGTGAACCGTACACCAAAAAAGATGGTACCCAGTTCGACTGGTTCCGCTCACGCATGCTCGGTGGTCGTACCAATCACTGGGGCAGAATCTCCTTGCGTTTTGGTCCGCAGGATTTTCAACCCAATGACGGCGTCAGTGAAAGATGGCCGATCACATATGATGAAGTAAAACCCTATTACGATAAAGTAGACCGACTGATTGGCATCTATGGTACGGCAGAAGGCCTGGAGAATGAACCGGACGGTATTTTTCTTCCGCCCCCAAAACCAAGGCTGCCCGAACTGTTTATCATGAAGGGCGCTGCCAAGGCCGGTGTGAAAGTTATTCCAGGAAGGGGTTCTGTTCTTACAGAAGCGCTTCCGGGCAATAAGGACAGGGGTGCCTGCTTTTACTGCAACCAGTGCAATCGCAGCTGCAAAGTATACGCAGATTTCTCTGCGTCGTCCTGCCTGGTGATACCCGCGCTCAAAACGGGTAACCTCGAACTGATCTCCAACGCCATGGTAAGGGAAGTAATCACTGATAAGAATGGCGTAGCCACAGGTGTTTCCTATGTCAACAAAGAAGACATGCAGGAATACCAGGTGAGTGGCAAAACGATTGTATTGGGCGCAAGTGCCTGCGAATCTGCACGCATCATGCTCAATTCAAAATCAGCTGCGTTTCCAAACGGGCTGGCCAACAGCAGTAACCTGGTGGGCAAATACCTGCAGGATTCTACGGGTGCTTCGCAGAGTGGTATGCTGCCCCAGTTGATGGATCGTAAGCGCTATAATGAAGACGGCGCAGGAAGCATACATATTTACGGCCCGTGGATGGAGGATAATAAAAAGCTTGATTTTCCACGTGGTTATCATATAGAATTTGGTGGTGGCATGTCGATGCCGGGTTATGGTTTTGGTGGGGGCGTTGCCAAGCTCAATGGCACCCTGCCCGGCCGCGATGGTAAAATGAAAGAAGGTGGTGGATATGGCGCTGCACTGAAAGATGATTACCGGCGTTTTTACGGCACAACTTTCGGTATGGCAGGCCGTGGCGTAGGCATGGCGCGCATTGATAATTATTGCGAGATAGATCCAAGGGTGGTAGATAAGTTTGGCATCCCGGTACTTCGTTTTCATTACAAATGGAACAACGACGAGATCAACCAGGCCAAGCACATGCAGGAAACATTTACGCGGATCATCCACGAGATGGGTGCCATTCCAACATCACAGCCGCACGGTCCGGAAGACAACTGGGGACTGGAAGCACCAGGAAAAATCATTCATGAAGTAGGAACGGTGCGCATGGGCAACGACCAGAAGAAATCGGTATTGAACAAGTGGTGCCAGGCACATGAGTGTAAGAATCTTTTTGTGGTGGATGGAGCGCCTACTGTACAACAATCCGACAAGAACGCAACCTGGACCATCCTTGCCCTGTCGATGCGTACCGCTGAATACATACTGGAACAGCGTAAGCAACAAAATATTTAATCAACCCCTAAAAAGAGATAACATGAACAGGCGTGAATCATTGAAAGCAATAGGGATCACATCCCTCTCTGCAGGCTTGCTCTTAGGGGCATGCGATACAAAAGAAAAAGACGCAAAGCCGGTAGCTGCCAATAAGAATGCTGATGCAGACAGGTATGGAGACGAAGTAAAGCGTAACGAAGAATTAAATTCAGAGGTGTTTTTTACGCCTCATGAAATGGCAACGATCACCATATTGGGCGACATCATTATTCCCCGTGACGCCAAATCGGGCAGTGCCTCCGATGCTAAAGTGCCGGAATTTATCGAGTTTATTGTAAAGGATATGCCTGACCATCAGCTGCCCATGCGTGGTGGTTTGCGGTGGATGGATATGCAATGCCTCAACCGGTATGGCAAAGCCTTCAAAGATTGTACGTCGCAACAACAGTTGGAGTTGGTAGATAAGATTGCCTACCCGGCCAAAGCCTCGGTTGACATGCAGCAGGGCGTGGCCTTTTTCGACAGGATGCGAAGCCTCACTGCCAGTGGATTTTTCACAAGCAAGATGGGCATCGACGACCTTGGCTATGTCGGCAACAAGCCAAATAAATGGGAGGGTGTGCCTGCTGATATCATCAGGCAATATGGTTTGGAAGATGTGGGTTTTGGTTCAAAAACTGTTTAAAGCCTGCATGTGTCGCATCCTGAACTTGATGGCAGTGCGTACTTATTTGCCTGGCGTCATTGTTGAACGAAGCAATCTCTCCGTGCTCCTCCGTGCCTCACTGCCTCCGTGGTTCTTCCTTTGCGGCGATGATTCAACACATAGATACAAAGACACATAGAAGACCACAAACAGAGTCAGAGGGCTTGGGCAGTCATTGCCAGGCACGAAGCAACCGCAGTAACGTGAGCGGGAGTGGTGTATCACCCTTCGCGCAGGAACTAGGCAAAGACGGTACATGTTTTTTTTACTATTGTGGTATTGCGCGAAGCAATTGCAACGACCCGTCATTGCGAGGCACGAAGCAATCTCTCATGCGGCTGCAGGTGTCTGATAATTGCGCTTTTTTAGTAACGCGCAAAGACAGTCGTTTGGGTGGAAGTCTCATCATGCTGATCGATAACCATCAAGGACCAACCTGAGAGATTGCTTCGTGCCTCGCAATGACGGTCGTTTGGGTGGAAGTCGCGTCTTGATAACGCTGGCGTGATGCTGCGACAGCGCGCTTTACCCCAGGCAAGGGTCACAGTCCTAAATCAACACCGACGCTGAGGCCGAAATATTACCTCCCTCCCGATTGCGTGAAAACGGAAACTTTCCAAGAATATTTACATCCTTTCAGCGTTTTTAATCACTCGAATCATTAGATCCGAGGTTAGCTTGGAGCATGCAAAAAGGAGGATGGGTGTACCTGCTCACCAACAAAGGGCATAGTGCTATTTATACAGGCGTTACCGCTGACCTGGTTGGACGCATGCTCCAACACCAACAAAAAATTTACCCCCTTTCTTTTACGGCACGTTACAACATAAATATCCTCGTGTACTTCCGGTTTTTTGAAGACATCAGTGAAGCCATCGAAGAAGAAAAAAGAATTAAAGCCGGTAGCCGGGCCGCCAAAAGAAAGCTGATCTCTCCTCCCAATCCCAACTGGACCGACCTGTGGATTGATATCGTATCAAAATGGTGAGCGCGACAACAGTAACTGTTGTTCTGATCATTGTACACCACGAACCACTTAACTTTATACCATCTGATCAATTGTAAAGCAAACAACCATGCATAAAAAACACTTTTACTTATTCGCAATTACCCTCCTTCTATCCTCCGCTGCCTTCTCCCAAAAATTCAGAGCCGTTGACAAAAGCCCCATGGATATGGCGTACTACCCCGATCATTTTGCACATGATCGTAAAGCAGGAGATAAGGCAATCGTAAGGGTGATCTACAGCCGCCCACAAAAAAACGGCCGAGCCATATTTGGTACAACGGTGCCTTACCAAAAAGTATGGAGAACAGGCGCTAATGAAGCATCGGAAATTAAATTCTACCAGGATGTAGAATTAGCTGGAAAGAAAGTAAAAGCCGGTACGTATTCACTATTTACCATACCCGGAGAAAAGGAATGGACAATCATATT
>JBGTIL010000133.1:0-4372 GCA_041745695.1 Chitinophagaceae bacterium
CTGCTTTAACAAATACCCAGACCCCCGCGTCATAGCTTATATCGGCAACTTTTACCTATTCCGTAACATCATTTTCCTCTTTGCGTAATGGCGCAAATTTTATCTAATGCACTTTTGCCCGGCAATTAAGGAATATATATGAAGACATTGGTTGTTTTTGCAGGTTTATTGTGCAGTTTGATAGCATCAGGACAAAAAGAAAAAGTATTTTCCGACGACAGCACAGCGCCGCATACAAAATATTTATCGGAGATCACCGTCGTAGGCAGGGGCAGCAAAAGCGATTACCAGCAGATGCCGGAAATTGTAGGAACGTCTATTTACGCCGGTAAAAAGGCTTCACTAATAGTACTGGACAATGTACAGGGTAATGTAACCACTAACACAATGCGCCAGGTGTTGGCAAAAGTACCGGGCATACACGTTTGGGAAAGCGACCCGAGCGGTATCCAGATCGGTATTGCAGCCCGCGGATTGAGCCCCAATAGAAGTTGGGAATTCAATGTACGGCAAAACGGTTACGACATTTCTGCCGACCCGTTCGGCTATCCTGAGGCTTATTATAATCCGCAATTGCAGGGGGTACAACGTATTGAAATCGTGCGGGGGCAGGGGTCTCTGCAGTACGGTCCACAGTTTGGTGGAATGGTGAATTATATCCTCCGTAACGGCAGCGAGATCACTAAAAAGTTCGAGGTTGAAAGCCAGCAAACCGTTGGAAGCAACGCCCTGTTTAACAGCTACAATGCCGTAGGGGGGAATACAAAAAAACTACACTACTACACATTCTTTGATCACCGTAATGGCGATGGCTGGCGGCAAAACAGCCGCTACGGCACCAATGCGGGCTTTGGTACGGTTACCTACCACTTCACACCCAAGGTTTCGCTGACGGCAGAAGTTATGCGTTCCAACATCCGCAGCCAGCAGGCAGGCGGGCTAACCGATGCGCAGGTGCAGCAAAATGCCAAGGCAAGTTTCCGCAGCCGGAACTGGTTCGACATCACCTGGACTACACCCGCCCTGGTTTTAAACTATGCTATCAGTGAAAAAGCTCGGTGGAATACAAAACTATTTGCCACCATTGGCAATCGCAACAGCGTTGGGTTTCTTCAATCACTCACCGTAAAAGATACCATCAACGCAGCCACCAGGACTTTCAATAACCGGGTTGTTAACCTGGATAAGTACCGCAACTACGGAATGGAAAGCCGGGTCATTTTGGATTATTCTATGGGCAAAATGGCAAACACCATTGGCGGCGGTGTTCGGCTATACACGGGTACTACTTACCGGGAGGCGGATGGTAAAGGAACTACAGGCACCGATTATGACGTAACAATAACGGGCAATTACCCCAGAGACATCACTTTTCAATCTCAGAATGTAGCGGCCTTTGCAGAAAACATTTTCCGCATTTCCGAAAAGTTGCTTGTTATTCCAGGGCTCCGCTATGAGTGGCTGCAGGGTACTGCTTCGGGTCGTAATGGATATAATAGTGCCGGGCAGGAAATATTACTACAAAACATTACCCGCGGCCGCAGCTTTTTACTGGGCGGTCTGGGTGCAGAATTTCACCTCACAAGAGGCACCGAATTATATGGAAACTACGCACAGGCCTATCGACCAATCCAGTTTGCAAACCTGCAGGCTCCGCCCACAACCGATGTGATAGATCCTAACCTCCGCGATGGAAAGGGTTATAATGTAGACCTTGGTTACCGTGGAAGGGTGAAAAACTTCCTACAGTTCGATGCCAGTGTGTTCCTGCTCCAGTACAACAACCGCGTTGGTGCAGTTACTGTCGCCAACCCGGCAGGTACGCCTGGTAGCTATCGCCTTGTAACCAATGTAGGTGCAAGCACGAGCAAAGGTTTTGAAAGCTATATCGAGTTTAATCCTGTACGCGCTTTTTCAAAATCTAAAGTGGCCGATTTACTGCTGTTTAGTTCTTATGGCTATACCGACGCCCGCTACAGCGGTGATTATAAGGATGCTGCCACCAAAGGCAAAAAAGTAGAAAATGCACCTGCTCATATTTTCCGGGGTGGCATTTCAGCAGGGTATAAGTCTGTGTTGCTGACTGCGCAACTGAGCAGGGTGAGCAAATCTTTCTCAGATGCTAATAATACGGTGGTTCCCACAGCGAATGCACAAATCGGAGTCATTCCTGCTTATGCGATAACCGACTTAACGGCAACCTATAAGTACTCGAAGGGCTTCCAGATAAAAACAGGCATCAACAACCTGTTTGATAAAGCTTATTTCACGCGAAGAGCGGGCGGTTATCCGGGTCCGGGCGCGCTGCCTGGTGATGGTCGTACCTTCTTTCTTTCTGCTGGATTTAAATTGTAAGACTTCGTTCCTGTCCTGTTTGGCAGGAACGAAGTTCGACAGACCTTACCTGATTTTCTCTATTACCCAGCAGTCATTGTTGTAGTTACCGCAGGTAATAACAAGGGAGTTGTTGTACACTGCAACGGCTGTAGCATGACGGCCGATATAGTCAGCCGGCGTTCGGTACTCGTGCCAGGTGCCGTTAGGCTTCATATACCAGATGGATTTTATGTTGCTTTCCTCTGAGCTGTAACCGCCTACCACCCAAAGTTTGTTGTCCCATACACAAACGTCTGTGTAATATCTTTCTGTACCACCAAAATCGTTTTCCTGTTTCCACACCCGGCCGTCTGTGCTGCTCCAGACTTCCTTCCGCGCTATACCTGTGCCCCCGCCACTTCCACCGCCGCAAACCATCCATAGTTTACCTCCAAAAGAGGCCAGTGAACCAGCAAAGTTTTCTTTCTTCAGAAAGTCAACCTGTTCTGCTACCATCTCCCAGGTAACACCGTCGCGGCTGCGCCATACATCATCATAGCCCGATCCACCTACAACATAGATGTAGCCGTTGTGAGCAGTGCAGCCATAATAGATGCGATTGCTAAGAACGTTATCGGCCAGCAGTGTCCAGTTTTGACCGTCCAGCGTTTTCCATACATCAAAAATGTTGTGCAGGTTATCGCCGCCGACAACATAAGTGGCTTTATCCAGCTGGGCTATGCCAAACACATGCCTTCCGTGCCAGGGCGCGTCCGGCAGTTTTTTCCATAAGCTGAGGTCGCCGTTACTGAGGTAAACGTCGCTGAAAGACTCTTCAGGAACCGACCAGCCGCCGAAGCTATACAGGTCATTTCCAATCTGCATCATCCTGCTTCCATCGCGGTTAAAGTCAGTTACCTGGTCGCTTCGTTTGGTCATCCGGAACCTGTCGGGCGCTTTGGTTGTGAAAGTCCAGCTGAAGCTCAGTGGACTTCTTGTTTCCGGTTTCTTTGAACTTATGTTGAGTTGCGCATTAAAAAGGGTGGCAGGCGCAAGTTCGGCTGCGGGTGTGAAAGTGACGAGGCTGTCGGAACTTATTACCTGCCCTGGCACTAACGCGCCATCACTGGCAATACTAAAGTCAACCAAAAAAAGCGAAGTATCAATGACAGCATTCAGCCTGGCCGTAACCTGTTCGTCGAAGTCACCTGTTGTGCCATTAGCGAGTGGGGTGGTGCTGAGCACCTGCAACGCAGGCAGAGGAGGAAGCACATCAACCGTTTTTTTACAGCTGTGTAAGACAGTAATTGTGATTAGTGTGCACAAGCCAAGGCTTGCCCGCAGGAAGAAGGATTGTTTCATAGGATGGATTGTGGGATTGGTTCCCGCGGACTAAGATATAAGGCAGCTTACATATTTCATAATGTTTGCAATGATTACCCGAAACAAATCGTTTGTACTTATAGAAAACACTTAAGTGCAGCTACCTTCTGACCTTGATTTAGCCTTTTGCTTACCTTTGCACACATTTTTAAAATCAAGCCGGAGCGCTCATTATGGCTAATTTGTATAAAGAATTCAAGGGTCTCGATCTCGCGGCCATCGAGCAGGCTGTACTGGCCCGCTGGAAGGCAGAAAACGCTTTCGAGAAAAGTGTAACCATAAGAGAAGGTGCAGCACCGTTTGTTTTTTTTGAAGGACCACCCAGTGCCAATGGTCTGCCCGGCATTCACCACGTTATATCCCGCACCCTGAAAGACCTCATTTGTCGTTACAAAACCATGAAAGGTTTTAAGGTGGAACGCAAAGGTGGCTGGGATACCCATGGTCTTCCTATTGAGCTGGGCGTAGAAAAGGAATTAGGTATTTCAAAGGAAGATATCGGTGTAACCATCTCGGTTGCGGAGTACAATCAAAAGTGCCGGGAAGCTGTGCTTCGTTACAAAGACAAATGGGATGAGATCACAACCAAAATGGGCTACTGGGTAGACCTTGACGATCCCTACATCACCTATAAGAACGAGTATATCGAAAGCCTTTGGTGGTGTTTGAAGGA
>JBGTIL010000134.1:0-2749 GCA_041745695.1 Chitinophagaceae bacterium
CATCGATGGCTCCAAAGGCGTCCAGGTTGTTGTGGCCGTTCAGAAAGATAAAAAAAGTCCATTCCTTTTCTGCAAGGGCCTGCGCTGGAACGCCACCGAATAGCAAACAAAGTAAAGAAATTTTGAGAAAAAAATTCATGAGAATGGCAATTCAGGCTGTGAAGATCCGAGAATCACAAAAATCGGGGACAGGATATATATGACCTATACTGCATATGATGGGGTAAATCCCCCAAGAGTTGCGATGACCTCTATATCCATAAACGATTTTCTAAATAAGAATTGGAATTGGGATAAGCCTACACTTATTTCTCCACCCGGAATTGATGATAAGGATGCCTGTGTCATGCAGAGTGCAAATAAAGAGGGATATATGGCATTTCACCGTTTGAATGAGGTAATCTGGCTTGATTTTATGGAGAATCTTGATTTTCCGGACAAAAAATTCCTGGCAGGCTCAGTCATGGCGCACTCAAGAAAAGACAAATGGGACAATATAAAACTGGGTATATCCTCACCTCCAATCCAGACAGAACACGGCTGGATTCTGTTATATCACGCCGTTTCGGATCCTGATTTTAAATACAAGGTCGGTGCGATGCTTCTTGATCTTTTTGACCCCCGGGTGATTTTGGGAAGAACAGATGAACCTCTTCTTGAGCCACTTGAGCCATATGAAACAGAGGGACAGGTGCCCAATGTTGTTTTTCCCTGTGGCTCTGTTGTGATTGATGGGATTATATATTTATATTACGGCGGCGGTGACAGCGTAGTTGGTGTTGCTACCATGCCTCTTCAATCACTCCTTGACGTACTGCTTGGCAATTAAACCACCGCATAAAGTCTAAGTGAGGTAATGTTTTTGCCAATGCCTGAAAGCTACTGAGTTACCTGTGGTTGGGGAGTTGGTGAAAGGTCGGGAAGATTTGTATCAGGATTTCTCTGAACTGCAGCAGGCGTTGCAACTTCGGGTGGGTTATTTAAATCATCTACGTTTACATCAGTTCCGTCAAGCGCATTTGCCCCCTGATCTGTTGTTGATTTTTGGCCAGTTGCGATTTTGGCTTTTAGCTCCTCCAAAAGTTTTTCAGCAGCCTTGTAGTCTGGCGTATTTTTGTCTTTTTGTAGAAGTCTAACAGTCTGCTCAGCTACCAATCTGGCGTTTTCAAGATCTCCCTTGTCTCTTAAGGCAATAGACAGGTTGTAGTATGCATTAACATAATCCGGCTTAAGATTGGCTGCGTCTGAGAAGAACCTTATTGCCAAATCGTAGTTCTTAGCTGCGTAGTAGATTCCACCGACACTTACGCGAAGGGCCGGGTTTAGGGGATCCCGTTGGATTGCTTTTCCATACCCATCAAGTGAAAATGCGAGTGCGTTCTGGGCAACACCTGTGATATTTCGATAGATTGATGCCAACACTTCCCAATTTCTAGCAGACCTAGGACTTAGCGCAACTGCCACCCGTCCTTCATTCACTGATTGAGAAAGAAGTGTCTGGATTGTCTGCTTGTCCTGGTCAGTTAGGACCGGCTGGCCCTGTTCGTTTTTCTTAGCGTTGGTAGCTATTGCATTGGCCAGAGCAAAGTTGGTCTGGGCCATGTCTACTCTATATAGGTCAACTTCCGGATTTAATGCTTCAGCTTTTTGAAGATATTGGTATGTTAGTGTGCCATTGGTATTTGCCTGAGACAATGCCAAGCGGTGATTGTAGTCAGCGTTCACAATATTTGCAGTTCTCAAAAGTACCGGAATAGCCACAATTAGAAACAGAAGAAAAGCAAGAAGCGGGAAGAGATCCAGTTGTTTATTGCCTGCAGTAGACGCTTTGATGCCCATTGACAGCTCGGTTATTTTTTCACGTATTGGTTTTTGAGACGCCATGAAGGCTGCAAACAGAATTAAAGTAGTTACAATTGACACCAGAGTGGATGCATGAATTGCAAACAGTACAACAGATAGCATGCTTGCAATTGCCAGGGCTTGGGACAATACACCTGAGTTTTCGTGAGTTCCATCGGAACCAGCCTGTCTATTGGCTGCACCTATGCTTTTCCAACCGTTTATTATTACAACCAAACAGACGGCAGCCAAGCTCATAAGACCTACTAGTCCAAGGGTGGCAAGAGTTTGGAGGAATTCATTGTAAGCTGAATCAAATGAGAAGTTCCAGAATTGTTCCAAATTGTATTCAACCGGTTTGTAGCTTGTAAAGTTGAAAAGATAGGTTGATGGACCTGTTCCGATGAAAGGAGAATCTCTAAAAGCTGAAGCTGAGATTTTCCATGAGATAGGAAATGGAAGCTGGATTTCTTTCGGAAAGTTTGCCTCCCGCTGTTGTACTCCGCCTGGAAGAGGAAATGGTGCGTAAGCCAGAAGAAGTGTTAGAGCGATAGCAACAAGAGGCACCAAGAATAAAGACAAAGATTTCTTGACCAGATTTTGTTTTGATAAAGTCAGGCAAAGTGCATATGCGATGACCAATGCAACATAGCTGGGCAGAGAGCCTATCAAAACAATTGTTATGCTAAATAGGGTAGCAAGCGCTATGGCAAAAGGAGTTGGGATGTATTTTCCAGGATTAAGAATCGACAATAGTGGTAAAGGCAATAACAGCAAAAGAAAAGATATTGTTGAGAATGATGATCCGGTTGGAGTAAAGCTTACGCCCCGGGCAAAATCAAAAGGTAGAAATGCTCCGAAAAACGATGAGAGCGTTATCAAAGCAACGCCTGCTGCGCTTGCCAAC
>JBGTIL010000135.1:0-4998 GCA_041745695.1 Chitinophagaceae bacterium
TCAAGGTGGATATATATTCAGAAACCGCTTCATCTTCCATTGCGGCTTTCACCGTGTCGCAGCCAGCCAAGAAAGCAAGCCCACTGCTAAGCGTATGGGTCCCATTCAACATCCGCAATTTCAATTCCCGGTACATGTCTATGTTTGGAGCTATCACCATTCGTTCGTCTACCTGCGCAAAAGATAAGATAGTCCTAATGTGATCGGTTCCCTCGATGGCCCACAAACGATATACTTCTGACACAGACAAAAGCTCGTCGCTGTATCCCAATGTTGCATTCAAAAGTGCTACAGCAGCAGGCTCTGGCTTTCCCGGCACTATGCAGTCTACCAAAGAATTGCAGAAATAATTGCACTTTTCTAGCCATTCAATAAACGCATCTTCGAGGCTATTTAGGTGAGCCAATTCTAAAACGATCGATTGCAATTTTGCAGCATTATCAGGAATGAGTTCGGTAGGAACGATCACCATTCCGCTATGTGCACTGCCTTCGAAAGCAACGAAACGTTCGTATAAAAATGCCAGCAGTTTGCCAGGAAATGACTTTGGGGGATGCTGCCGCACGTCTTCATGCACTAATTGTAAGCCAACTTCTGTTGTGTTGGAAATGATGACTTGAAGAGCTGCATTGTGTGCACATTCCAGAACCTTACGCCATTCTTCTGAAGCGGTGAGCACCCGGCTGATAGCCGAAATAATAATATTCTCTTCCACTTCCTGTCCTTTCTCCAAACCGCGAATGCATAGGGTGTATAAACCATCTTGTTTTTCAAATACTGAAGCGTCACCCTGCGATGTTGACTTTACAACTACAACACGTCCATTAAATATGCCCTGCCTGTTAGCCTTGTCGATAAAATAATTGGGTAATCCGCGCAGCAGTACACCCGTACCAAACTGCAATACCTTTTCAGGGAGGTCGAATAGCGCGTCTTCCGGAACTGAAACCTTATCCGAATCGATATTTCGCAATGTATATCTGGACAATACCATTAGAACCGTATTAATAGTTTTTCAATGCTGTTATGCACTAGGACTGTGAATCAAAGGTACTTTCCACATGCACGCTCTTTTATTTTATAATTCGGCAGCGTGTCAAAAGTAGTTCCATAAGTATTGGCAAATGCGTCATGGTCTGTTACACTACCAAGGGTTCCTTCATATTGCAGCGACAACAATCATAAGGACCCAATATTTTCATCTTTTTGAAATCTGACGGTGGCCAACCATTATAGGAAACTGCTTAGCCCCAACGAATGAAACCGGACCGGTAAGGAATTCCGGCTTACCGTTAAATACTACCACATCATTTAAAGTAGTGGCATCTGCCTTCACGTGTACATCCACAGTATTACTGGTACCAATTGCGATCTCTTTGGCACGATAGCCACCGTAACTTATTACCAGGGCATTTCTATTTCTGGAAACAGAAAAGGTAAAATTGCTGGTTGCTTCTGAGGGCGCCAAAATATTGGTTCCCTTGACGGTCACACACGCCTCTGCCAGGCCTTCCGAGGTACCCTCCGTATACACACGACTGGTAATGTGCCTCGACTGGGCAAATACTGCAATGCTGCAAAGAAGCAGTAATAAAGAAACAAAGGTTTTTGATGTGCCATGCAAACTTAAAAATTGATTTTGGTGTAGTGAGCTGCTGGTGAACAGTTGGTGGAAGGCAACTCTGTATTTAAAATCTCTGTGTGACTTTGGGAAGTTCCATAACAAGTCTACATAGACATTCACTATTAACAAGCGCATTAATTTTTATTTATTTACGCGACCGCTACCGATACACCGCTCGATTGCCCCTTTAGTTAAAATGCACTAGTTCTAAAGGGTTGATCGGCTTCCACACTTTTACACCATGCTTTAGGAAGTATGAAAGTGCCACGATAGGAAAAATGTATGGGTCAACCGGCTTATACATCGAGAGTGGTGGACAACAATTCCTTGCGCAACCCGGAAAAGCTTACGTGACACTCACTGCCAACAACAAGCTTTCTGTTTCAATCTGTAACATTAGTTTTAGTAATCCGGTGTCACCGCAACAATTTGTTGTGAGTGCCAACCTTACTGAGAATTGATAGGATAGGGGCTCATGCGTTAAGATCTTACTGTGGTCAACCAATGAAAGAGTAAAATTTCACTAAGCCTGGTGATGCTGCTCGGCAACCGCAATAAGGAAAAATTACCGGATGCAGATTTTTGAAGTTAGCGGTTTCCTTCTAATCGGGCTGTGGATAGGAAAATTCATAAGCCCAACGTCAGCCAACTTTTTAGATTACGAGTTCCTATACGCTGCACGGCGGATGACACCAAACGAAAAAGCGGCACAACCTAAATTTTTGAGTGTACCGCTTTGGTGGAGAATAGCGGGGTCGAACCGCTGACCTCTTGCATGCCATGCAAGCGCTCTACCAACTGAGCTAATTCCCCTGATTATTTTACAGTATTACCAGCACTTCTCCTAATACTGGCAGGGTTGCAAAAATAATCGTTCATCTGATACCGATGGTATAATAATTTATGCACTGAAGCAAAATGTTTCTATGCAAAAAGGAGCCGAAGAAAAACAAGTGAGGAAGCCGCAGCGTCAGAACATGCCAGGAATACAGGCTAAAATGAAGCCTGCACCCGTGTCTATCCGGTCTGCTCCTGCCAAAAAACTCGCAGGTAAAGTTGCACTGATCACAGGCGGCGATAGTGGTATCGGACGGGCAGTAGCGCTGCTATATGCCAGGGAAGGCGCTAACGTGGCGATCTCCTACCTCAGCGAACATGAAGACGCTGAGGAAGTCAGGAGAATGGTAGAAGACGAGTTTGGACAAACCTGCCTGCTGCTACCAGGCGATATCCGTAAAGAAAAAGCCTGCGCCCGCCTCGTGCAGCAAACTGTAAAAAAGTTTGGCAAACTTGATATACTGGTTAACAATGCAGCTACACAAACAGAACAGAAGTCGTTGCAGGATATCAGCACAGAACAGCTGTACCGAACATTTGAAACCAATATCTTTCCGATGTTTTGGATTACCAAGGCAGCACTTGCTGTGTTGAAAAAAGGCGCCTGCATTATTAACACTACTTCGGTTACAGCTTACCGTGGCAGCCCCGAATTAATGGACTACGCAGCTACCAAAGGAGCCATTGTTACCTTCACACGAAGCCTTGCGTCAAATCTGGCAAAAAAGGGAATCCGCGTAAATGGCGTAGCACCAGGTCCCATCTGGACACCGCTGATTGTCGGTTCCTTTGATGCAAAAAAAGTCGCCTCCTTCGGATCGGATGTGCCCATGGGAAGAGCGGGTGAACCGGCAGAAGTTGCTTCCTGCTACTTGTTCCTTGCCAGCTCTGATGCCTCGTATATGACCGGACAAATACTGCATCCAAATGGTGGTGAGATCGTCAATGGTTAGAGTGTTGTGTACAAAGTCGCCGAATAGAGTGTGCTAAATAGATCCTCTGCTTTTGTTTGTATAAACTCCATCAATGCAAGGCAAAGCATATTGCCGGAGGCTGTAAGTCAGCAGTTTAAACGCAGTTACTGCTCCGCGTATGTGAGATCATCACAAAGCTGTACCGGCCATCATTTTTGGAGCCCTGCAATATGGAATATGTGCTGACGGGCAGTGATGAGCAGGTCGTTGCCGTCTCTCCCACCCCAACAGCAGTTGGCAGGTATACTGGAAAACCCGATCAGACCCAATCGCTCGCCTCTATCCGTAATGATTAAGATGCCTTCCTTTGTGCATAACCACAAATTGCCCAATCGATCACACTTAACGCCATCTCCATTTTCATCACCTACCTTGCCAAGGGGGGCGAGCGTCCGGGTATCGAACTTCAGCACAAATCTTTCATGATCCTTATTGGAACAACAGTAGAGTGTACTAAGGTCGGGAGAGAAACACAATCCATTGGGATAATCATAAGCAGCAGTCACCAGTGTGACAATTCCGTCTCTGTAACAGTAAACACCGCCCAGCGGCTGCCTTTGAGATGGCAGCAATTGCTGATCTTTCAACCCATAAGGAGGATCAGAGAAAAAGATCGTCCCGTCCGGGTGCACAGCCAGGTCGTTAGGACTATTCAAAGGGAAACCTTTGTAACTGGTGATTAAAGGAACTAGCGTAGTTCCAGTCCAGCGGGCAAGCGCGCCGTTACCATGCTGACAAATAATAAGGCTGCCGTCTGCAGCATAATTGAGGCCGTTGGAACCGACTTGCTTACTTAGTATGTCTTCGATGCCACGCGCCGGATCGTATCCACTGTCAGTGATATATACCCGCTTGTCACCAGGAGCGCCAATGACCATGATCGCATTTTCCGGAATATCGCTAAAAAGGTAAAACCCTTCAGGGCTCCAAACCGGACCCTCAGAAAAAGAACAACGGTCATCCCAAATGTCGATGTGAAAATCAAGTTCAATGACCTCATGAAGTCGTGGGCTGTAAACAGTGAGTGAGGGATGCTGCACTTTCATGAAATTTATAGATCCTTTCGATAGTTATCCTGCCACTGCGCAGCGCAGCTACCATAAGTTTTATTGGGCTGTTTAACCAGGGATGAAAAAAAGCCAAGGCGAGTCATGGTCGCTAAGCCCGTTTCTTACTGCTGGTATTGAGGCTCTGTTTCAAGATTTCCATCAGGTCCTTAACAGCACCAGTTGCTTTTTTAGGCTCTTCAGCAATGCGCACCTGTTTACCAGCAGCCTTGGCCTTTATAATCTTCTTTAACTCTTCAATATACGTGTCCTTGAATGCAGCAGCGTCAAATTTTTCGGTCAGCTGTTCTACTAACTTCCTTGCCAATTGCAATTCTTTATCGCTGATCTTTTCTTTTTTTGGCACCTCCACTTCCGGAAGCTCTTTGATCTCTTCCTGGTACCGCATCTGGTTCAGGAGCAAAATATCTTTGTGCGCCTTCACCGCGCAAACATGCTGACGGTTACGTAACATAAATTCTGCAATGCCGATCGTTCCAGACTCTTCCAGTGCCTT
>JBGTIL010000136.1:0-10195 GCA_041745695.1 Chitinophagaceae bacterium
TTCCCTTCCAGGTTGCACTTCACCAGGTAACTCAAAAAGCCATGCAGTTCCACACCTGTATGATTGGGGCCGGTTAAGCAACCGCCCCGCAAACAGCAGGTAGGCATTCCGAAGTAGCGCCCATACTCCTGTACCATTACATCGGATGCCACTTTTGATGCACCGAATAAAGAATGTTTAGACTGGTCTATCGTAAAGGTTTCGGCAATCCCATTTTCATAAGCAGGATCATCATAATCCCACCGCGTTTCGAGCTCCTTCAACTTGATCTTATTCGGTGCGTCGCCATACACCTTGTTAGTGCTCATGTGAATAAACGGCGAATCTTTCGCAAATTGCCGCGCGGCTTCCAGCATGTTCAACGTGCCAACCGCGTTGGTATCAAAATCATCAAATGGAATGGCAGCGGCGCGGTCATGACTCGGTTGCGCAGCAGTATGCACTATAACATCAGGTCTCACTTCCTTGATCTTCGCCAAAATACCCGCGCGGTCTCTTATATCCAGTTCGTGGTGTTTAAAATTGGGAAGATCAGCCTGCAAGCGCTCCTGGTTCCAACGGGTGTCGCCCTGGGGACCAAAAAACACAGCCCTTTGATTATTGTCCAGTCCGTGGATCTCGAATCCTTTCTTTGAAAAGAACACGCACACCTCCGAACCAACAAGTCCTGACGAACCGGTAACCAGCAATTTTTTCATGAAAGCAAATGGTTTTGATAAAGATTAAGAGGGCTGGCAGCATCGTGTCTGCAAGAGATAATCCTCAAACTGTATCCACAAAATTCTTTTCCACCTTATTAAAAACAAAAACGCCTACAAGCAAAAACAGAGCGGTAATTCCTGCCGAATAACCCAGCAGTCCCCAGCTAAAACTCCCTTTGCCCAGGAAACCATAACGGAAGGTTTCAATAAGCGGAGTCATGGGATTTGCCACAATAAGCCAGCGGAATTTCTCTCCCACCGAAGCCAGTGGATAAATCACAGTGGTAGCATACATCAGCAACTGGATACCGAAAGTGAGCAGGAAGGCCAGGTCGCGGTACTTGGTGGTCATGGCTGATATGATCATGCCGGCACCCAGCCCTAACAGGGCCATCAGGATCACAACAACCGGAAAGAGCGCTATTGCCCAGGTAGCGTGAAAGGGCGTTCCTTCAATGGCATAATAGGCCAGTACAATGAGAAATAGTAGGAACTGTACACCGAAGCGCACGAGGTTACTTACCACTATACTCAACGGCATGATGAGCCTGGGAAAGTAAACCTTGCCAAAGATGCCAGCATTGTCTCTGAACACCGTGGATGTTTTGGTCAGGCAATCGGCAAAATAGTTCCAGGCAGTAATACCTGCCATGTAGAATAGCGGCTGGGGCAAGCCGTCAGTGGAGAAACCGCCCATGCGTCCAAACACGAATGTAAACATCAGTGTAGTTAGCAGCGGTTGAATGAAGAACCACAAGGGTCCAAGAATGGTCTGCTTATAAAAAGAAACAAAATCCCTGCGTACCAGCAACCAAAGTAGATCGCGGTAATTCCAAACGTCCCTGAGCGGAAGGGAGAAAAGATTGTTCTGTGGTTTTATTGTGAGGTCCCATGTTTGTTGTGCACCTGCGGGTTCTGTGGTCATTAGTTATTAGGTCGGAATTTTTAGTTTTTGTTTGCTGATCTCGCGCTCATACTTTTCATATCCATTTCCGTAGTAACCGTACTTACTGCCGGTCTTCATATCGTTGAGCACAAGGGCGATCTTTTTAAATTTCCCGCTTTTCCCGATACCGGTAATATAGTCCAGCTGTTTCTTCAGCGTTGATCGCTGGCGCAGCACAAAGAGTACCAGGTCTGCGTACTCCGCAAGAATAAAGGAGTCGCTTACGAGACCTGCAGGAGGTGAGTCAACAATAATGTAATCGTAGTCTTTTTTCAGCGTTTGAAAAAGCGTGGCCACCTGATCAGTTAACAGCAGGTCGGCAGGGTTTGAAAGTACAGGTCCGGAAGGATAAATATGGAGGGTAGGTATCTCAGCTACATGATGAACCAGTGAGGACAGATCATCTGTTGCACCGGTCAGGTATTGTGTCAGTCCGATGCTGTTGTCCAACTGAAGGTGCAGGTTATACTCCAGTACGGGTTTGCGAATATCAAACTCCAACAGGGCGACCCTCTTGCCCGGTATGGCACAGGCTGCAGCCAGGTTCAGGCTGATGAAAGACTTGCCTTCCCCACTGACCGAAGAAGTAATGAGCACCACCTTTCTAGCCCTTTCCTTTAGCAGGAAAGCAAGGTTGGCTCTTACAGAGCGGAATTGCTCACCTACGATGTTTCTTTCGAGCACGTGTATCATCGCTTTCTTGCCCTTTGCCAGGTGGCTGATCTCGCCTATCAAGGGAAGACCGGTGCGCCGGGCAATGTCCTCCGGCGACTTGATCTTATCATTCAACAGGTCTTTTACGTACACCCAGCCGAAGCCAAGCAAGAGACCCAAAAGAGCAGTGTAAATAATAATGTTTTTCTTGTTGGGCTCTACGGGACCGTAGCCAGTAGCCGGGTCGATCTGTTTATAGTGTTCAACATTTGAAGCTGTACTCGAAATGGCTGCCTCCTCCCGTTCCTGCAACAGGTAGAGGTAGATCCCTTCTGTGATGCTCTGCTTTCTCCTGATCTCCTGTAGCACCCGCTCATTGCGCGGCAGGGAAGAAAGAAAACTCCGGTATTGGCTATTCTGCTGCTGGGAGCTGCGCTCCTGCAGTTTCAGATTTTTATTAATATTAGTCAGGCTTTCAAATATGCTGCTTTTTAAGTTACCCAGCTGCGTATTCAGATCCTGCATTACAGTACTGTTGGGTGCCACCAGGGGCGCTTCCCGGTTCTTTTGCAGCTGCACTTCGTTGTAGCGGGTGATGAGAGAAGAAAGCGTGGCGTCATTGATACCCAGGGAAGAAGGCACCAGTGTGTTGGCTGTACCAGGTTTTGAAAAATAGTCTGAGATCATCCGCACAACACCTTGCTGCACAGCCAGGTCCTGGATATTCTTGGACGCGCTATTGGAGTTTTCGAGGTTGATGTTCGATTGACCGCCGATATCGACCAACTGGTTACTGCCCTTGTAACTTTCCAGGGTTCCTTCTACGCCTTTTAGCTCACCCGTGATTTGCACCAGGCGATCATCGATAAAGCTTACTGTGTTTTCTGATAAGCGGTTACGATCCTCAATGTCTGTCAGGTTGAACTCGGTAAAAAGCGCATTCAGTACATCCTTCCCAAAAAGCAGATTATCGGTTTTCATGGAAAGTTCAATAACACTCGTTTCAGGGTCAAACGGTCTTGTGTTTATCTGGCCAGATAAGCGGGCGGCAGCATCGGCTACCGGCTGCCATTGCACCAGGTACACCTCCTCCTCGCCAGGGACAGTACCATTGGGCTGCAGCAGAAAGGTTTGCCCTTTTACACCAAAGGGTTTATTCCACCGAAAGCTGGCTTCCTTTTCCGCATCTCCCACTCCATAGAAAAATTTTCCACCGCTTGCGGTCAGCTTTTCAAAACGAAAATCATAGGTGCTCAAACTGTCGGTGAGTTTCTGCGGAACGAAGCGGAACGGCTTGTCGTCGTACACATTTAAAGTAAGCAGGCGGCCTTTCTTAAAGTAGGTAATGTTGAAGCCGTATTTGGCTACTGTACGACGCATGAGGCTTGCTGCATTGATCATCAGCATCTCGTTGTTCAGGTTCACCTGCTGTTGGTTGCCATTGAGTGTCTGTTGTACCAGGTCATTGGAACTCGTTCCGCCTCCACTTTCAGCACCTTTCACCAGGAAGGAAGTTGTTGCAATGTATTGCGGTATGGCATACCTGCTGTAAATAACACCAGCACCCACACAGAGTGCAAGAAAAAGCAAAAAGATAGGCCAGTGTGCCAGGTAGGTAGTCAGCCTTTCTCTAAGTGTAACTGTACTCCGCTCTTCCCCAAAAATGCCATTGTCCTCTGCAGCCATATTATTTTCTTAATGCGGAAATCAAAAAAGAGGTGATGCCTAGTACAACAGATGTCACTGTGAAAAGCAGGTTAGTTCGACGCTGTGCCTGCGGGTCGACACTTATATTCTTCAGCTTGTTGCTGTTGGGTCCCACATATACAATATCGTTCGGCTGCAGCACATACACCGGTGATTCAAAGAGGGTCCTGCTCCGAAGGTCAACGGTATGATAGATCCGTTTTCCGTTTTCTTCGCGAATCACGGTCACATCTTCCCGCTTACCAAAATCGGTAAGATCGCCGGCAGCACTGAGCGCATCTATAATGGTTACCCGGTCAACAGCAAACTTTTGCGCGCCCGGGTTCCTTACTTCTCCCAACACATTGATGTTGAATTGGAGAAACCGGATCAGCACCGAAGGATTGCGCACATAAGGTGTAAGCTTCTGCACCAGCGTTTGTTGCAGTTCATCCTTGGTTGTACCCGCCGCCCGCACCGGTCCAATCAAGGGGAGGTCGATATTGCCCGCAGCACTCACCTGGTAGCCCTGAAGCAGCAAACTGTTTGTAGAAGGTGGAATATTAAAAATGGCTGCCTGCTCCTGGTTCTGGGTCCTGCTGTATACCTGGATACTCAACAGGTCGGCAGGTTGGATGGTGGTCTCTTTAGCCTGCACCGTAATGGTATCTTCTGCACCCCTGAAGTATAAATAGTCCGTAGCAATTTTTTTGGATGACCCGCAGCTACTCAGTGCACCTACCAACATAAAACAAGAAGCAAAATATAGCAGCCTCACGAACCTGTGCGTTTGATGCATGATCATTTAATTAATTGTCTGTGTGAAGAACGTCGGACGGGAGCAACAAGTTCCGACGCCTTGACTGAAAATACACGTATTTCTGAATGGTGTCCGAATTTCCAGCAGCAGTAAGCTTCCGTACACGGCTTCGCCTCCCTGGGTCACAACCAATCATTTTTCCGGTAGCCCGTCCGGATATTTTGCTGTTATTTAAACAGAACAGCTTACCCGTTCCTTTTGGAACAAGAACAGTATAAGGATATTCAGAAATAATGGAATTCCACCTGGAACAAACATGATTTCAGCAGTTCAGGAAAATACCAGAGCGGTCATGAACATCGTTCACAGAGCCTGCCTGGATCAGATTTTACGAAATAGCTTTTCACACTAAAAAATAGCGATAGCGTGAACTAAAAGATATATGGAGTTAAATAAAAAGAGCCCTGGAAAACTTGACTCGATGCAATCTTCCGGGCTGTTGGCAGAAGCCCGACATTGAAGTGTTTGCAAAGAGCAGTGACGGGGCTATAAACGAAAAGTAGTGTTTTGGAGTACAAAGCACATAAGTGTTCAAGGTTTTGGTTACATGATACTATAAGCCGTAAAAATACGGGCTTGCAGCCAGAATTCAAACATATTTTTAATTTGTAAACAATCAGGGCACCCAGGTAAAAAAAACTTCATATATGCCCCTTTTCATTTGCGCTAATGGTTTTACTTAGTTCCAACAATAGACCAAAACGCAGCGTTGTTCATACAGTAGCAGCAGGCGCGCTGAGAAGCCACCCAAAAAATGGGTAGTATTGTTTACGAAACTAAAGAGCGCCAAATGAAACCGTCTTTCATCCCCACTGCCATTCTCCTGCTGTTCGTCTCTATCCTGCAACCGATACCCCTGCAGGCACAGTTTACAGTCAGCGCCGATAAACATTACCTGCTTAAAAACAATCAGCCTTTCTTCTGGCTGGGTGATACCGCCTGGGAACTGTTTCACCGCCTCACCCGCGAAGAGGCAGACCTGTACCTCAAAAAAAGAAGTGAGCAGGGCTTTACAGTGATCCAGGCCGTAGTACTGGCAGAACTCGACGGCTTACATACCCCCAATGCCTATGGTGCGGTTCCGCTCCTGAATGATGATCCCACAAAACCTGTTGAAGCTTATTTTGAACACGTTGATTACATTATCAACCGGGCTGCCTTTTATCAACTCACAATTGCCCTGCTGCCCACCTGGGGCGACAAGCTGTGGAAGGCCTCCTGGGGCACCGGTCCGGAGATCTTCAATACCCACAATGCGGCTACCTACGCTACCTGGCTGGCGAATCGCTATAAACATTACAGCAACATCATCTGGGTGTTGGGCGGCGACCGCAACCCGAGGAATACCAGCGACGTTGCCGTTTGGCGCGCCATGGGCAAGGCGATACAAACAGCCACCTCCAATAAAGCCCTGATCAGTTTTCATCCCCAACCTAACAACGAAGGTTCAGCAGAATGGTTCCACAACGAGCCCTGGCTTCATTTCAATATGTTTCAAACAGGGCACTGCCGCGATGGAGCGGTTTACGATAAAATAGGAAGGGTGTATGCCAAACAGCCCATTAAACCAGTACTGGATGGCGAACCCATTTACGAAGACCACCCGGTATGTTTTAATGCGGCAGACCTCGGCACTTCAAATGCCTACGACGTGAGAAAATCCGCCTACCTCGCCCTGTTTGCAGGCGCTCACGGCCATACCTATGGCTGTCACGACGTTTGGCAGATGTTCACGCCCGCAAGAGAAGCTGTCAACGGACCCAACCTCCCCTGGCAACAAGCCCTCGACCTGCCCGGCGCAACCCAAATGAAGCATGTGCGTAAATTGATGGAGTCGCAAGCACTGGAGGGAAGAGTGCCAGATCAGACCCTCATCAAAGAACAACACAATGCACCTGCAGAACGCATCCAGGCAACCAGAGGTGCTCACTTCGCGTTTGTGTACACTGCTGCAGGCAAAGCTTTCACCGTGGTGCTTGGCAAATTAACGGCCGATAGCCTGGTGGCTTCATGGTACGATCCCCGGAAAGGGAACTACACCCCGATCAACACAATACCCAACAGGGGCACGAAGCCCTTTCAACCGCCCACTTCCGGCTATGGGCAAGACTGGATACTGGTACTCGAGGATCGCGCTCCTGCCATCCGAAAGTCATAACCAACGCGCAGGCCACTCATGATAGCTCAGAAATGGTTGCAAAAAAATGCACTGGCTCCGGATCTGCAACTACTGCTCTGTAAAGTTATTTTCCGTTTGCTCACCTGGCGTTGGCGTAGGCACTAGCACAGGAGCTACAGGCAGGTAAAAGCTGAATGTAGCTCCCTTTCCTTCTTCGCCATCGGCTTCCAAAAATCCGTTGTGTGCTTCCGCAATCTTTTTGCAAATGGCCAAACCAACACCAGTGCCGGGGTACTGATGACTGTGCAGCCGCTGAAAGATCTTGAGTATGTTTTCGCGGTATTCCGGATTAAATCCAATGCCGTTGTCAGAGACTGTCAGTTGATGATAACGTTTGCCCTGTTTTTCAGTAATGCCCGCGATGGTGCTGTCGTCTACTTCTTCGCAGCCCACCCGGATAACAGGTGCAACGCCCGGTGCAGAAAATTTGAGCCCGTTGCTGATCAGATTGATCAACACTTGCCGGATTTGAAAAGGCACACCCATGATCAGGGGCAGAGCGTTCGGCCAGTGTACCACAGCGACTTTTTCCTGGATCTCCTCAGCCAGTTCGTGGTGTAATTCAGGCATTAATAAATTGAGGTCTATCGGTGCAAATTTTTTTTCTTCGTTCACTACCTTGGTATAGGCAAGCAGGTCGTCAATCAGCAACTGCATTCTGGCAGCCGACACCTGCATACGATTGATATTGCTCCGCACGGTATCGGGAATCTGATCGCCCTGCTTCTCGAGTACTACCGAGGCATACATTTGAATCTTGCGCAGTGGCTCCTTCAGATCATGTGTGCTGATCCAGTTCATGTTGGCCAGTTCATCATTGGCTTTTTTGAGCCTCCCGTTCAGTGTCCGGTACTTCGACTCTTCCTGCAACAAATCGGCAAGGTGCATGTGCCTTTGTAATGATGCGCAGATCACTGATGCCGCGTTGAGTTCTGCTTTGTGCCAGTCTGCACTCTGGTACCTCACAAGCTCCTTCCACGACTCAAACGATTGTCGCGGCTGCACCGCCCGGCTCACCTCATCAACCGAAACAGCTTTGTTGGGATCGCCTGCCCATTCAATGGTCTTCTGTACTTCTGATCGTAGCCAGATAATACCTGTTCTGGCTTTATGGTCCAAGGCAAGAAAACAAAGACCTGCTGCGTGCTCACTTATGCTTTCCGCTCCTGGATAATGATCAATCAATCGCGACGTGTGAAAATGCGTACCCGCCACGTGCTCAAACAGCCAGTCGGTAAGCTGACGGATGTGTTCGCGGGAAGGCACTTTGCCATCGATAAAATGAGCATCTTTATCCAGCAGCACAAGTCCATCAGCATTCAGCAGTTCACGCAGCTGCAGCAATACCGCGGGTTGGTAAATGTTAGATTTCCTGGTTGCAAAACCTTCTTCCATCAACTGCAACTTCTGGTCGGTTTTCTTTACTACATCAAATGCGTCGGCTACTTCACGTACATCTATCTGTGAGCTTAGAAAAATGCCCTGCAGGTGCGCCGCAAGCCGGGTGTAATAGGGAATGTATTTGGGTGTCTGGTGATGGCAGGCGATCATGCCCCATAGCTTGTCATTATGTATTAAGGAGATGACGAAGGTGGCGCTCACACCCATGTTCTTCAGGTAATGCACATGCATCACCGATACACTGCGCAACAAAGACATGGTAAGGTCCAGCGTTTCAACCGGCCGCCCTTCTTCCTCAAGAGCAAAAAGGGGTACCGGCGTGTAATTGATGTCGGGTATCATCCGCACCAGGTTACGCAGGTACAGGGCTCTGGCCTGCACCGGTATGTCGGTATGTGGATAGTGCAGCCCCAGGTAGGGAGGCAGGTCTTCCCGGCGACTTTCTGCAATCACCTCTCCATTGTAATCTGCATCGAAACGGTACACCATCACACGGTCGTACCCAATGATCTGTCTTGTTTCATCGGCAATGTCCCGGCAAAAAGTTACGAGGTTGTCTGCTCTCTGGGTGTGATAGGCAAACCTTCTCGTTTGGATGTAAATGTTGGGCAGCGGATGTGGATCATCTACAAATGGCTCGAACTCCAGCACGATACACTGCCCGCTCAGGTGTGCCGACGTGTTATAGCTTTTATCACCCAGCGTGAACACAAATGGCTGTGATAGTTCTTTGTTTTCTGACGCGTAATATATTTTGAAACCGGCTATTTCGGTTTCTTTAAAAAACGACGCCAATGGCTGCCCTAAAATGTGGGAAAGGGGCTGACCCAGATACTGGGCGCAATTTTCACTGCAGTAGGTTATGGTATGCTGCTCCTGCTGTACCCCAAGCAAAAATCCACATGGCTGGATTGATCCGGGAATATGTATCGGCTCAGCATCGCAATTGGTGATTGTAACTGAATCTTTATTAAGAAGGCTCTTGATATTCATTTCAAATAAATTATTTCCTGCACATGTCCTGCTCATCAAAATCGCCTTTCCTGGTTATGCGCCAAAACGTAGCAAAGGATATATCTAATCCCTATCACTTGTTGCCATCATCCGGGTGAAGGCTACTGCCGTATGTCATTTCTAAAAATTCGAATTCCTTCAACTGGATACCAACCAGCATCAAGCGAAGGAAATTATCAATTGCTCCTGCTGCCACGTGCTTTACGCAGGCTGAGGGCGGGCGGCCCAGTTGCAGGTGAGACAGTCACCCAGCACTTTTTTAAACTCGGTGTAGCTGGTGCATTTGGCAAGGTAAAGATCCGCTCCCTCCTGGTAGGCTAAGGCTATCTGCTGGGGATAGGCTGAGGTAGAAAGCACTATGAGTTTAGTGTCATTCCACGCGGGATTACTGCGTATTTCGCGTAGACACTGGTACCCATTTTTATAGGGCATATTCATATCGATGAAGATAAGATCAGGTAAAACCGCCGCTTCGTTCAAAAGAAAAAGTAACTCCAGTCCGTTAGCAGCAACTGTAAGCTCAACCTCCTGGTCCAGGTCCGACAATACATCCCTGAAGATGTTGGCATCGTCGTCGTCGTCCTCGGCGAGCAGAACTATTGTTGCAGTTGATTTGGTAAGCATATTTTAAATGTAGCGAAGTTGGGAGTGAGCCGAAGAAAAGGTTCCAAAGGGGTAAGCTGAAGAGCCGGCGTTACACATTAAATAATATGCTCAAATTTAACTGTAATTACGCACTAACGTGCAAAAAACTGGCATGTGTTTCCATCGTGCATTTTAAACAACAATAAGGG
>JBGTIL010000137.1:0-4417 GCA_041745695.1 Chitinophagaceae bacterium
GCAAACGGTGGTCAACTTTAGTTGTGTCGAGGTAGTGATCCATCATGATGTAAGCGGTTTCCCGGCTGACCTTTGGGAAGGGTATACGAGGTGGAGTGTCTGGCCTCGGATCCTGACCTGGGTCGGTACAGGCAATCACTAGCAAACAGCCTATCGTTGTGGCAATCGTGAAGACTCTCATTTTATTTAGTTTGGTTTATTGAGTAATGAGCATCAAAATGAATTCTATGTCCGGTGATTTCTATTACGCGGGCAACAACTGATTCTTTTATAGTGCTTCCAACTCACAACTTCCTTCTGGCGGCGGGCAAATATTTAGGCTTTCATAGTAGTCAAACTGCCTGGCCCCTGCAGCCCGTTCAACAACAATCAGTGTCACCGGCCTGCCGCGTTTTTCACCGTCGGCATTGGAAGGCAGGTAAGCAGCCTGCACGAAAAATATTTTTACTACACCGGCCTGGCTGGCTAACCAGGCAGCGTCCTGCGGATCTAGGGAAGCAAAGCCACCCTTATCTTTCTTAGGATCTTTCTTTCCATAATGTTTTACCATCTCTCTTGCTTCTTCCCGTTCCAGGGGTTTAATAGAACTAAACCGGTAGGCTTGCGGAGCTACAATTTCTCGGTGCGCCTGTTGCTGATTTTTTTTGACGAACCCAACCTCGGGATCGCGAAATGCACTAGCAAAAACACCCACGCCAAGGACTAATAAAAAAAGGATCTTTTTCATGTCTATTAATTTTGGTGATAAGAAGCAAAATTGGATTAACAGCAGAACGTTCACAGTGTCCCATTACTCCAGTGCGCAATTTTCGGGCTGAGGGCAGAGATCTCCGCGCGCACCTACGTCCGAGTATTCGCTGTCAAATTTGTTGAGGCCCCGGGAAACAGACTTTTTAATCAGCAGGGTAACCCTCCGCTTTTTTTCCTCGGGGTGGCCCTTGGGATATCGGGCAAACAGGAGAGCAAACTTTGTGGTGTCATTTGACGGAAGCAGCGCCCGTAATGCACCAGCAGTAATGATTAAGCCATCCGTTTTGCGATGATTGCGGTATGGGCGGTTATTGTATTTCCGGATCCAGGTCTCGTAATCTTCGTTGGTGTAGATCCGCGCTGGGGTTGTTGCAATTGATTGTGCGTTGGAGGTTTGCACCGAAACAAAGAAGGTTGTACATACAGCAAGAAGAAAAAAGCAGCGCTTTTTCATCGTAAGCAGTTTTGGTTATTTAAATATAACTGATTCTACTTATTTCTGAACACTGCCGGCAAATTCCGTTACATACCGCTGCAAAGCTTTTTCCTTCAGTTTCGCCTCCAGCACAATGTCTACCGATCTGCCATAAGAGTTGATGCGTTCGTAAACGAGATCGGCGTGGGCTTCCCTGCATGCCAGGGGATCTTCGAATAGGCGCCTGGAACTGGAAAAAGAAAGATTGATGCAGGCGTAACCAGGCTTAATCATTTTCCTTTTGTCTTTCGTCACGACTGATTCTGTGCACGGGAAGTTTTTTATTTCTCGAATGCAGCACGGTGTAAAAGCAGGCGCTCCCTGTACACAGGGTCGTTCCTGACTGCCTGCCAGGCTGCGTAAAACAGGGCAGCACTCTGTGCTTTCACAGGGTCTTCATCAAGCGGCAATTGATGACGACCATGAGCCCCACTCTGTCCTTTTTTATCGTCCGGAACTTTACCATCATACTTTTTGCCCCCTTTGTGATTGGCATACCTGCGGCTGCGCGTATAGCCCATCTGTAAAAATTTGCGGGCCATATCCATGCCTACGAAATCGGTTGCAGCTTTATACTGTTGGTACAAAGCAAGTATTTGTTGCACAGAAACGGCTGCAACCTCGGGTGTTCGAAACCGCCAGAAGGGAAGTATCTCACTCTTGTAAGGTTCCACCAGTAATACTCCCTGCTCCCCTTTTCCAACCCGGTACAAGCTGGGGTTATTTCTCAAATTTAATGTCTTATAATCGAGCGTATAGTCGAACGCTGCTTGCATAAACCAATAACAAGCGATAGCTTGCAACAGTTGTATACTAAATCTTAACCTTTTTAAAACCCGTGTCTTCTGTTGCTATTACTGCAAAACATCAGCAGCGAATTCCCCATTTTTTCCAAAACAAAACTTAATACGGTTCACTGTAACCGCGTATGGCAGGCGTATTGAGGCTGCACGCATAGGCACGTATTTTGTAAAACTCATCCGTATGAAAGCAATTTTGATCTGTTCCTCCCTTATCCTAAGTTTACTCTTATCCTGTAGTTCACAAAATTCATCTGACACGGAAGAATTTGAAACTGCCGAAGATGGCCCCAAAGCTGAAGCTGAAAAAAAAATCAGCAAGAGAGACATTAGCATCACCCGCGCAAATTCTTATTCCGACCTTTTCATGGACAGTACGGCAGTAGTGAATTACCTTAAGGAGAATGCTATACCCGATTCTATTGCGCGCCGCGTTCGGAGTTTCTACAATGCCCGCAATTACCAATATGCCTGGTTTACACAAACCGGACTTACCGAACAGGCCAGAGGATTTTGGAATTTGCACGACTACTATAATTCATATACCAAGGATTCGACGCTGAAGAATAAGCAGCTGCAGAGAAAAATGGATAAGCTGGTAGCAGAAGAAACCCTTGCTGTGAGCAATTCAGACAAATCGATGCTTCAAACCGAGATAACGCTTACCAAACATTTCATTCAGTATATGAAAACAGCCTATGGAGCCGGCTTTGTCAAACGCAAAGAAATGGAGCGGTTTGTACCAATGAAAAAAAGAGAAGTACTGGAAGTGGCTGACTCGCTTGTCAAAAAGAAACACAAGGACAACAAATATTTTGAGGAGGCCAATTTGCGCTACGGGCAGTTGAAAAGTCACCTGAATCATTACTATGCGCTTGCAGCAAAAGGTGGATGGCAGCCGATTACGATCACCGGCAAATCGCTGAAGCTGGGAGCGTTTTCACCAGCGGTATTACAGGTAAAACAAAGATTGCAGCTCACAGGTGATCTGACGATTCCGGATACGAGCCTTGTGTTCAACGATACATTGCAAGCCGCAGTAAAAAGCTTCCAGGTGAGACATGGGTATACACCCGATGGTGTGATCGGTGCTTCTGTTTTGAAAGAAATGAATGTACCTGTGCAAACCCGTTTAGAGCAGATCCTTATTAATATGGAAAGGATGCGCTGGATGCCGAACGAACCTGCGTCAGACAACCTGATCGTTGTAAACATTCCGGAGTATATACTGCATATGTATGAAGGGAAGAAAAAGGTTTGGGATATGAACGTAGTGGTAGGAAAGGAAGGAAATAATACAACAGTATTTACAGGCGACCTTAACCAAGTGGTTTTTAGCCCCCATTGGAACGTGCCGGAGAGTATTGTAAAAGTCGAGATCCTGCCGAAGATGGCAAGTGATCCTGGCTCCCTCCAGGCTCAGAACATGGAGATCGTGAGCGAGAACGGCGGCAACGGCTTACCCAGCATTCGTCAGCTACCGGGCGGGAAAAACGCCCTGGGAAATGTAAAGTTCTTATTCCCTAATTCATTCAATATTTATTTTCACGATACCCCATCAAAAAGCTTGTTCGACAAAGACAAACGCGCTTACAGCCATGGCTGCATCCGCCTCAGCGATCCAACCAAAATGGCGCAGTATTTACTCCGCAATCAAAGTGAGTGGACGCCGGAAAAAATTGATGAAGCCATGAATGCAGGCGAAGAAAAATTTGTGAAAGTGAAAAAAGCAGTCCCCGTTTTTATAACTTATTACACTGCCTGGGTAGATGATAATGGTCAACTCAATTTTAGAGAAGACATCTACAAACACGATAAAGACCTTGCCAGGCGTATGTTCTCGCAACCGGAGCAGATGGCAGTTAAATAACACCTTACATTCTTTATTCAATAAGCCGGTCAGCCACGACCGGCTTATTGCATTTTCAGCTTCCACGAATTGTAATTTATGTTCTTTTCAAAGAAAGTGCAGAGCTAAGAATCAAGCTTACGCGCTCCTGCGTATGCGATAGCCGCGACCATTGTAATTGCTCTGTCATTGTGCCTGCAATTCAACAGCGGTGGTTGACAGCCCTATAACAAAGTGACTGCTTCCACATAATCTGTAATCAGGTGCTCCCGTTTGCCTTTACATTTGTGGCATGAGTCACCCGCAACTGATCGAAGTAACAGACCAGCAAACTGCACAGGACTTTTTAGCAGTAAACGTTTTGCTCAACAGCGCAAATCCTAATTACATCCGCCCGCTTGAGAAGGATGTAAATGATGTATTTGACCAGAAGAAAAATAAGACCTATCGATCCGGCACCGCAAAACGCTGGATACTAAAAAAGGACAATGAGCTGGTGGGTCGGATTGCCGCTTTTACTAACAAGAAATACAAGAATAAGGG